>CAIWKU010000504.1 GCA_903913355.1 uncultured Bacteroidota bacterium
AGTAAAAAAAGCAGTACCTAAAAAAATAGCAAAACCTGCTCCTAAAAAAGCAGCACCTAAAAAGAAACCAGTTGCTAAAAAGCCAGTGCCAGCGCCAGTTACACCAGTTCCGGCACCTGCACCAGCACCTGTAGTTGAACAACCCACACTGTTTACACCAGAAGCTCCGGCAGAAGGCAGCAGCAACTAATCACTATTTTCAATTAATCAGATATCTTCAACTCCTGTTTGTGTGCACTGCACCCGAACAGGAGTTTTTTTTGTTACAAAAAAATCGTTCACATCTTATTTAATCATTTTTAGAAAACGAATCCTGTTTTCAAATATCTTTATAGCATCAGCAGATTCGCTGCTATTTCCCTTCACCAAAATCGATTCTTATGCGTTATTTATGTATCGCTTTATTTTGCTTTTGCAGTTTATTTAGCGTAGCACAATCCACTTCAAAAATTACCGAGAAAACGAAAAACATGAAACGCTATGATGGCTATTTCACTTTCTGGTGGGATGCTGTAAATGGCAAAATATGGCTACAGGTAGATAAATTCGACAAAGAATTTTTGTATGTAAACAGCTTACCTGCCGGTTTGGGCTCCAATGATATTGGTTTAGACCGGGGACTGATTGGTGGAAGCAGGGTGGTTGCCTTTAATAAAGTAGGCAAAAAACTGTTTTTGGTACAACCGAATTATAGTTTTCGTGCCAGCTCTGATGATAAAAATGAACAAAGGGCAGTAAAAGAATCCTTTGCACAATCCACTATCGCCAGTTTTGTGGTGGATGAGGATGAAGGAGATAAAGTACTGGTGGATGCAACCGGGTTCTTTGTAAGAGATGCAGAAAATGTTGCCGACCGGATCAAAAATATGCGCCAGGGCACCTACTCTTTCAGCGAACCCCGTTCTGCTATTTATTTACCTAATACCCGGAATTTCCCCTTAAACAGTGAGTTTGAAGCAACCATTAGTTTTACCGGTGGTAGCGATGCAGGCAGGTTTGTAACCAGTGTTACCCCATCTCCTGAGGCCATTACGGTTCGCATGCACCATTCTTTTGTGCAACTTCCGGATGATTCCTACAAACCCCGCCGATATGATGTTCGCAGCGGATACTTCGGCATCTCGTATTTTGATTATAGCAGTCCATTTACCGATCCGATTGAGAAAAAATTTATTGCCCGTCATCGTCTTCAGAAAAAGGACCCTTCAGCAGCGATTAGTGAGCCTATAAAACCCATTATTTATTATCTAGACAATGGTACACCCGAACCCATTCGTTCTGCTCTGTTAGACGGTGCCAGGTGGTGGAACCAGGCATATGAAGCAGCCGGTTTTAAAAACGCGTTTATTGTAAAAGTATTGCCAGATAGTGCAGACCCTATGGATATTCGTTATAATATGGTTAACTGGGTGCATCGTTCTACCAGGGGTTGGAGTTATGGGGCCTCAGTAACTGACCCTCGAACTGGTGAGATCATTAAAGGGCAGGTAACATTGGGCTCTTTACGTGTTCGTCAGGATTACCTGATTTTTACCGGACTCTTATCTCCCTATGAAACAGGTAAACCGGTTCCGGAAACCATGAAAGCGGCTGCCTTACAACGTTTGCGTCAATTGGCTGCACATGAAATTGGTCATACATTGGGTTTGCAACATAACTATGCATCCAGCTTTAATAACCGTGCATCTGTTATGGATTATCCACCTCCTTATGTATATATCAACCCAAAAGGAGAACTCGATTTTTCGCAGGTATATACCAATGAAATTGGCGCATGGGATAAACGTGCCATTACGTATGGCTATTCAGATTTTGCCCCCGGTACCAATGAAGAAACTGCTTTAAATAGTATTCTGGAAGAAAATACCAAAAATGGTTTACTCTTTATTGCCGATGCCGATGCACGCGCCGCCAGTGGTATGCATCCGAAAGCCCACCTATGGGATAATGGTTCAGATGCGGTAGAAGAATTAAAAAATGTAATGCAGGTACGTCAGAAAGCAATCTCACAATTCTCTGAACAGGCAATTCGGGTAAACAGTCCTTTGGCTACTCTTGAAGAAGTACTGGTTCCGGTTTATAATTATCATCGTTATCAATTAGAAGCCGCTTGTAAATTGATTGGTGGCATGAATTACAGTTATAATGTTCGGGGTGATAAACAGGTAACCCCACAAGTTCTTCCCAAAGCAAGCCAGGAAAAAGCATTACAAACCGTTCTCGATTGTTTATCACCTGATATCCTGACCATGCCAGATAAGATCATGCAAATGATCCCGCCACGTCCGCCAATGTATTATGGTGGTGAGTTATTTCAGAAAAGAACAGGGATGAGTTTTGATCCATTGGCCGCAGCAGAAGCTTTAACTGATTATGAACTGGCATTTCTCTTTAATCCCGAAAGGGCCAACAGACTGGCACAATTTAAAGCACAGGCCAATACCATTGGATGGGATGATGTACTGGATGCCATTATCGCCAAAACCTGGAAAGCCCCGTTGCAAAAGGGTTTGAAAGGAGAAGTACAGATCCAGACACAACAAATGGTGCTTACCTGGATATTGGGACTCAGCCAAAGTGATGCCTCAAACTATATTGTAAAATCCATTTGCTTTGATCGGTTACAATCTCTAAAAAAATATGCAGAGCAGATGAAAGCTACTCCGGGCTTACAGGCCCATTATGCATATGCGATTGAAAGAATTTCCAAACCCAAAGACATTGCCTTACCCCAACACAAAGAAATTCCACCAGGCGCACCCATTGGTTGTGATGCGGATTTTTAGTTCCAAATATTTCTATTCAAATAAGCCTTCTTTTCGGAAGGCTTATTTTTTTGCCCGAAACTATTTTATTAATACGATCTCCACCCTTCTGTTCTTTTGCCTTCCAACAGACGTTCTGTTAGAAGAAACCGGAATAGTTGCACCCATGCCTTTGGTGGTAATGGAAGAGGGTAATGACTCTAGCTGAGCAATCAGGTAATTTTTTACTGTTTCTGCCCGATGTATGGATAAAGATTGATTGAAACTGCTGGTACCAAGACTATCCGTATGACCAATCACTTCAATATTTTTAAAATGCCTGCTTTTGATTTGTGTAATCAATGAGTCGAGCCTGCCTGAAAACACCGGATTCAGTTCGCTACTGTTAAACCGAAAAAGTACATCCGGTATCACAAGTGTGTCATTGATTTCTGGTTTGGGTTTAGTTGGTGGGGAAGCTGTAATAATCATCAAACTGTCTTTGGCAGGGATATCTGACACCTCAGGTTCTTCATCAAGATAATTAAATGGAGTGTGCCGGGAATTATTAATGTATAATAGCGCAGTATTTGCAGAAAGCTCTTTGCAGCCGTCATGAGCAGAATCTTCTACAGAAGAAAGCGAAACATCGTCTAAATCATAGATCACATTTACATCCTGTCCCAGTTTGTATTTCCCTGGAAGGGGGTCTTTTGAAAAATTACCTATCACCAGATATCTTTCTTTACCCGTTGCCATAAACTCAAAACCAAATGCCGACCAATCCCAATCATTTTGGCCATTACTTAATTTTTGTTTCTCAGTAATAGTAAATTTCTGTTTCGCTTGTGCTAATTTCTGTTTATTGCGATAAGGTTCAAAAGGTAGTAATAGGATATCTACATGCTCAAACCCAAATCTTGAGTCTGCACGGAAAGAAGATCTGAATCGATATATTTTACCTGAATCCAGCGGGCATAAGATGCGGGTATACAAAAAACTTCGAAGCGTAAACGCATGTTGCAGGTTCTCGATTACAATACTTTCAAATTGATTGCCTCTGAAAAAACCTGCTGTTCCCATGCTGGCAGTAACCGCAGAAAGCGGGAAACGAAACCAGGCTTCCGGTGCACAGCCTGAACGAAATTCGGTACAGATATTTCTGTCTTCAAAATTACCATTGGCCAAAAGGTTTTGTGCCTGTGTTTTCCAAACGCAGAGGGAAAATAACAGAACAAGCAATTGTTTAGCCATATTTAAATATCTGTAATCTATCCTAAAGATTCTGTTAAACAGCTGGGCAAGGGTTATCGGACATTATATCCCATAAAAAAAGACAGAGAATTGACCCATATTTTATGAGCCATTCTCTGTCTATTATTGTAAAGTTTTCTTCTTTTTTACAATTACACCAACATCCGCAAAGGCTCTTCCAGCAGTCCTTTTAGTGTTTGCAGAAAAGCTGCCCCGGTAGCGCCATCCACCGAACGGTGGTCGCAACTCATGGTAAGCTTCATGATATTTCCCGGCACTACCTGTCCATTTTTTACAACAGGCACTTGTGAAATACCGCCTACTGCCAGAATACAGGAATCAGGTGGGTTAATAATAGCCGTAAACTGATCGATACCAAACATCCCCAAATTTGAAATGGTGAATGTGCTGCCTTCCCAATCACTGGGTTGTAATTTTTTATCTTTTGCTTTCTGTGCGTATTCTTTTACTTCAGCACCAATCTGACTTAGCGATTTGGTATCTGCAAAACGAACTACTGGCACCAATAATCCATCTTCCACAGCTACGGCCACCCCAATATTTACATGATGGTTATAGCGTATTTTATCACCCAACCAGCTACTGTTTACTTTAGGATGTTGTTTTAATGCCATGGCAGTTGCCTTAAGTACTAAATCATTAAAGCTGACCTTTACCGGAGCTACTTCATTGATTTTGGCACGTGCTGCTACAGCTGCATCCATATCAATAGTCATAGTTAAATAAAAATGCGGCGCAGTAAATAAACTTTCACTTAACCTGCGTGCAATTACTTTACGCATTTGTGAAACAGGAACCTCATCAAAGCTTTCCTGTCCTGCTATAACCGTCGGAGCCACTGCTTTTGCAGTTGTTGCTGCAGGAGCGGAAGAACTGGCTGCTGGTGCAGGCTGATAATTATCGATATCCGTTTTGGTAATTCTTCCGTTATCACCACTGCCTTTTACATAACGAAGATCAATTCCTTTTTCAGAAGCTATTTTCTTGGCGAGTGGAGACGCTAATATTCTTCCTTCATTTATAACAGTTTCAGCACTTGCAGCAGGCGGTGTTGAAGCAGCGGGTGAAGCAGTTGCTATTTTTGTTTCAGGTGCGGCTGCAACAGGTTCTGCTGACTTAGCAGCAGCGGGCCCTGATTTTACGGCTGCTATGATTGAAGAAATATCCAGACCCTGTTTTCCGATAATGCAAAGCAGGTCATTTACCTGAATGGTTTCACCAGCTTTTGCTCCCTGGTATAATAAAATTCCATCCTTATAACTTTCCAGTTCCATGGTGGCTTTATCCGTTTCGATATCTGCCAGCACTTCGCCTTTTTTTACAGTGTCACCTACATTTTTATGCCATCCTGCAATAACGCCTTCTGTCATGGTATCACTTAATCTCGGCATCAAAACCACTTCTTCCATGGCAGATACATCTAAAGAACCAGCTGCTGGTGTAGATGCTGGTGCGGGAGCAGGTGCTTCTGTTTTTGCAGGAGGAGCAGTTTCCACAACAACCGGAGCGCCTGAAATATGCTGGGCTATTAGTGCAGATACATCTTCTCCGGCTTTACCAAAAATAGCCAGCAGATCATTTACCTGCAATTTGCCACCGGTTGGGGTACCAATATGTAATAATATTCCATCCTGGTAACTTTCCAGTTCCATGGTGGCTTTATCCGTTTCAATTTCTGCTAATAAATCACCCTTCTTCACTGCATCGCCTACTTTTTTATGCCAGGCAGCAATTACACCTTCGGTCATGGTGTCGCTCAATCGGGGCATTAAGATCACTTCAGCCATAGTTCAATTACTCTTTAAATGAGCCGTGAAATTACACTAAAAATGAGAACCACGGCAATGGGCAATAAAAAAAGGATGAAAGGGAATTTGCTTCCTTTCATCCCTATAAATCATAAAAAATGCTATTTATTGACCCTGGGCCAGACTATAGGCCTTTTTATCGCCCCACATATTCAGCAACTCGGTAGAACATATCTTAAAATCATGCGCCAGGCGCTTGTATAATTCAAGAATATCTACTTGTGTTACCGGAACCTCGCCCAGGCTCTCAAAACGACAGCTATACTGGTTTACCAGATTGGTAAATGAAGATCCTTTGGGCCAAACCTGGGTTCCGCGGTTGCTGATCGTAACCAGTTTAAAAATATCGGCAGTATGGTGCAGGCATTTCTCTGCAATCACCTGGGGCTGCAGGTTACTCTCTATAAACATATCTACCCCTACAATGGTTACCTCATTTAAATCAAGGCTTTCCAGCATCGGGTTCTTCTCTAATTTAAAATGGGTAGGTGTAGGGGCCTGGTTAGCGATAAAAGGTTTTGGCTGATGTGCGGGCAGTTTTCCGAAATTCTCAATAATGGCTTGTGAGAATTCGGTGGTGCTGAGTGATGGGATACTCTTATCTCCAAAATCTCCGGTATGCACCCCGCTTTCAAGTGTATACAATAATGCATTTTCCAAGGTGGTGGCTGCTTCCATCAGGCCCAGGTGTCTCAACATGCCAAAACCACTCAGCAATAATGCAGTAGGGTTGGCTATATTCTTTCCGGCAATATCCGGAGCAGTTCCGTGTACTGCTTCAAAAATAGAAATATGGTCTCCGATATTGGCTGAAGGAGCAAAGCCCAATCCCCCAACTAATCCTGCACAAAGATCGCTTACAATATCTCCCTGCAGATTGGTTAATACGACCACATCAAACAAATCGGGTCTGCTTACCAGTTTCATACACAGGTCATCAACAATCACATCATCTGCTTTCAGTTCGGGGTATTCTTTGGCTACTTCATTAAATACTTCCAGAAACAGTCCGTCTGTCAATTTCATAATATTGGCCTTATGCCCGCAGGTAATTCTTCTCGCCCCTTTTTTCTTGGCCATTTCAAATGCATACTTAATTACCTGTAAGCTACCCGGCCTGGTAATAAAGCGACGGCTTAGGGCCACATCATGAGTAAGCATATGTTCAATTCCACCATAAGTATCTTCTATATTTTCCCTGACAATGGTGATATCGATCGGGATACCCGCTTTACTGAATACCGTATCCACCCCATGTAAGGTCTGAAATGTACGCTTATTCGCATAGGTATTCCAGGTTTTACGGGCGGTAACATTTACACTTTTTACGCCTTTTCCTTTCGGTGTTTCCATAGGGCCTTTAAAAAGAATGCCCAAAGATTCAATGGTTTGCTGTGCTTCGGGGGTCATGCCATTGCTATAGCCTTTATCAAACACCCATTTACCCATATCTACAAATTCATATTCAAGAGGAACCCGGGCGGCTTTGAAAATGGATAAAACTGCATCCATTATTTCCGGACCTATTCCGTCTCCTTTCGCAACAGCTACTTTTGTCATAATACTTTTTTTCGTGTTGCAAAATTAAGCAATGCCGTAACATGACCGTGTTAAATAGCATATGATTCTGATTATTAGTCAATTTATCTACGGGAAACCGCTTATCAAGTTTTGAATCGGATTCTTTGCGGCAATTCCTTATTTTTACTGAAAGCAAGTAACCCCCATCAAATGGTATCCAAAATTTCAGAAGGTGTTGAAATCAGCGTAGAGACCTTTTACCAGGCCGAATACAGCAACCCGCAGAACAGCGAGTTTATGTTTGCGTACAGGATTACCATCGAAAATCATAACAATTTTACCATTAAACTGCTGCGTCGTCAATGGTTTATCTTTGACAGCAATGGCGATCATCGGGAAGTAGAAGGAGAAGGCGTGGTAGGCGTTCAGCCCGTTTTAAAACCCGGCGAAAACTACCAATACGTAAGCGGTTGCAATCTTCGTACAGAAATCGGCAGAATGCACGGTAGCTACCAGATGGAAAATGAAAACAACAAACAATTGTTTTCTGTCAATATCCCCTCTTTTGATATGATTGTTCCTACCAAAATGAATTAAGCGATTACCTGGGTTTATATTTCGCTTCCTCAAATATCTGCTTAGCGGGCATTTTCATTAGTGTTTTCAGAGAAATATTTTTCTGATTCTCCATCCATTTAGAAACAATTTGCATCCCCACAAACTGTCCAATATTGCCTGGAGAAGCTTCGCCTAATGCGGGTGTATTCGGACCATCATTCAAATAATCCCTTGTGATATTGGGATCGGTATTAAATAAAAGGTCTCCCTGAACAAAAAAGCTCCAGATATTTTTCTCACTTGCATAACAGCCTTCCAATTGCTGAAGCGTATAGCCTGTTTTTATGGTATCGGGCAGATTGGGTAATAACTGGTCGAGCACATACATTCTTTTTCCTGATTCAACCATCTGTTCTACCAATGGCTTACCTAAACTATTATTGGGATACATGTCTTCAATAATATTTTTAATACCATTCACAACAATATAAGCAGGTTCAAACCTACGAGAGATAAACAGAGGATACATTTCCTGCCCCTCCTGACTCAGATACAAAGGATAGTCCTTACCCATATACAGTTGAAGTCCAACCGCCATTGCATTTGGTGTTAAAATACTTCCATAGCTATTGATAGGGCCGATAAACGTAACCAGTTTAGCGGGTAGTTTATACTGGGGAAAATAATAATGCACAAAACGAAAACCTTGTTTTACCTGTTCTGTAATCGTGCTGATGTCTTTGTATTTATCTATTGCTGCTGTTGCCAGATTTTGATAGCTGCGGATAAACGAAGGAACCTGCTGCATGGCACTATCGGGTGAAGTACCCAGGATATTGAATAGAAAATCCTGTGTAAAGCCCGGATGCTTTTTACTAAGTGCATCCAAGGAAGTATTTAACTGAGTGGTATCCAACGCAAAAAAATCCTTTTCAAACCGCTCTACTTCCAGCGATATTTTGATACCTGATACATCTGGGATTTTTTTTGCCCTATGACAACTTAGTGTAATAAATGCAATGCTTATAAATAGTATGATTCTTTTCATATAAACAGATCTGTTGGATTGTATACCGCTCACAAACTCTTATCATTCATGATTGGCCAGTAGTACAAGGTTTTTATCAAAAATTTGTTACAAAGGAAAAAATCTCTTTCCATAATATCCTGTTAAACAAGCACCATTTCGAACTATCATTAATAAGAATTGTTCAGGCATAATTAACCCTGGAATCGCAGAGATAATAAAAAATGGAAGATTTATCCTGAATTCGGGTTACAAACTATTCAAAAGTTCCTGAACTTCGTCATATGAAGATATTCTTAGCGCAGCAAAACTATCATATCGGCAATTTTGAAAGCAATACCCATAAAATCATCCAGGCTATCAGGGAAGCCAAGTTGCAGGGTGGTGATCTGATTATGTTCAGTGAAATGTGTGTATGTGGTTATCCGGCAAGGGATTTTGTGGAGTTTAGTGATTTTATCGCAAAATGTTATTCGGCTATTGACATAATAAAAGAAGAAGCAGATACGATTGGGGTATTAATAGGCAGTCCGGCCCGAAACCAATTGCAAAAAGGCAAGAATCTATTCAATGCGGCATTTTTTCTATATGAAAAAAAAGTGAAAGCAGAAATACACAAAACCTTATTGCCTACTTATGATGTATTTGATGAATACCGGTATTTCGAACCCTCTTTTGAATGGAAGGTTGTACCCTTTAAAGGAAAAAGATTAGCCATTACCATTTGTGAAGATATCTGGAACCTGGGCGATAATCCGTTATATCGTATCTGCCCAATGGATAAGCTGATGGAGCAGCAGCCAGATTTGATGCTGAATATCAGTGCCTCCCCTTTTGATTACACACATGATGAAGACCGGAAAGCCGTGATCAAAGCCAATGTATTAAAGTATAAAATTCCGATGTTTTATTGCAATGCCATTGGAAGTCAGACAGAAGTAGTGTTTGACGGAGCTTCGCTGATATTTGACAAATATGCCAATTTATGCAAAGCCCTACCCATGTTCCAGGAAGCCCTGGAAAGTGTAGAACTATTGGAAGATGGAACGATGGATACACCCATTCTGGAACTTGCCAGCCGTGTTCCGGATAAAGAATTGAGTCCTGCTACCCTTGAACCCGAACTCAATATTGCCCAGGTATATGATGCTTTATTATTGGGGATCCGCGATTATTTTGGAAAAATGGGATTTACCAAGGCGATACTGGGCTCATCGGGTGGTATTGATTCGGCGGTAACCCTTGCTATTGCAGTAGATGCATTGGGAAAAGAAAATGTGCGCGCCATATTAATGCCTTCTCCTTTTTCAACCGATCATTCGGTAAATGATGCGGTGCAGTTGAGTAAAAATCTGGATAACCCTTATGATATTATCCAAATCAATGAAGTGTTTGATTCCTTTTTACATACCCTAAAACCTGTTTTTCAAGACCTGCCTTTTTCATTAGCAGAAGAAAATATCCAAAGCCGTAGCAGAGGTAACCTGCTGATGGCGATCGCTAATAAGTTTGGGTATATTCTCTTAAACACATCCAATAAAAGTGAACTGGCAACTGGTTATGGTACTTTGTATGGAGATATGGCTGGCGGTTTAGGCGTTCTGGGTGATTGCTATAAATTACAGGTATATGCATTGGCACGGTATATTAACCGTAATGCAGAAATCATTCCTGAAAATATTATTACCAAAGCACCCAGTGCAGAATTGCGCCCTAATCAGAAAGACAGTGACAGCCTGCCAGACTATGGGGTTCTTGACAAAGTTCTTTATCAGTATATAGAAAAAAGAATGGGACCGGATGAAATCAAAGCACTTGGATTTGATGCTGCACTGGTTGATCGTACTTTGAAAATGGTGAATACCAACGAATATAAACGCAACCAATTTTGTCCCATTATCCGAATATCTCCTAAAGCATTCGGGGTGGGAAGAAGGGTGCCGATTGTAGGTAAATACCTGAGTTAGGATATGAAAAAAAGCAAAGAAAAATCTTTGCTTTTTTTAGATCAGCTATCGAGATACATTTTCCGAAAAATTATTTACAGGTTTTCAATAATCCCTGCAATTCCTTGTCCACCGCCGATACAGGCAGTAACAATTCCATATTTTTTATTCAATCGCTTCATATCGTTTAGAAGTTGAACAGTCAATTTACACCCAGTACAACCTAATGGATGGCCCAATGCAATTGCGCCTCCGTTAATATTTACAATTTCTGGATTCAAACCTAATTCTCGGATCACGGTTAATGATTGGGAAGCAAATGCTTCATTTAATTCGATGAGATCGATATCATTCAATGTCATATTTGCCTGCTTCAACACTTTTGGCACAGCGGCAATCGGTCCGATGCCCATCACACGCGGGTGCACTCCAGCCGATGCACAGTTAACCAATCTACCAATGGGCTTGAGTCCCAATTCCAGCATCATTCTTTCACTCATTACAATCGTAAATGCAGCTCCATCACTGGTTTGGGATGAATTACCTGCTGTTACTGAGCCTCCTACCGCGAAAACGGGTTTTAATTTACCGAGTGCTTCAATACTGGTGTCAGCACGCACGCCTTCATCTGTATCTACGATATAAGAACGGGTTGCTTTTTTCCCTTTCTGGTCAACATAAGTTTCCTCAACCGTGATAGGTAAAATGCCGCTTTTAAAATAGCCATTCTGAATAGCAGCATTCGCTTTCCGGTGTGAATGAAATGCAAACGCATCCTGGTCTTCCCTGCTTACATTATATTCTTTAGCTACGGCTTCAGCAGTTAAACCCATACTTAAATAAAAATCGGGTTCATCTTTTGCAATCGCATAAGAGGGAACCGTTTTCCAACCTGCGGTTGGCACCAGACTCATACTTTCTGTACCCCCCGCAATAATACAATCTGCCATACCGGTTCTGATCTTAGCCGTTGCCATGGCAATGCTTTCCAAGCCACTGCCACAATAACGGTTAATCGTTATTCCGGCAACCCCAATACCCAGGGCCCGGGCTGAAATCATTCGCCCAAATTGCAAGCCCTGTTCTGCTTCGGGAACGGCATTTCCTACAATCACATCATCTACCCTGCTGGCATCTAATTGCGGAACTATGGCCATCAGTCCCTTGATTACTTCTACAGCAAGATCATCCGGTCGAAAAAACCGGAATCCGCCTTTCTTACTTTTTCCTACCGCTGTTCGGTAACCAGCTACGATATATGCTTCCTGCATGACAAACGATTTTTAGCTTCTCAAATGTAGGAAAAAATATTAAAAGTTGTTTATGCAACTAATTTCTCCGGATTAGAAAACCAAGTCAAATAATAGGATTTCTTACTATAATAATCCATGCCAGATGGCCAATAGCCAGTGGCTGCCTATCTTCGCAATATGATTTACCCCCTTATCCGAGAACTCTTATTCTGTTTCCCGCCGGAAGAGGTACATTATTTTTCGATGAATCTGTTGAAAACCGGTTTCAGGATTGGCCCGGTAGCATCGCTGATGAAAAAGCAATTTGGTTATTCTTCAGCCACATTACAAAAAAGCGTTTTCGGATTGAATTTTAGTAACCCGGTTGGTCTAGGTGCCGGGTTTGATAAAAACGCATTATACCTTACTGAATTACAGGCACTGGGATTTGGCTTTGTAGAAATTGGAACCGTTACGCCCAGACCTCAGCCGGGCAATGATAAACCCAGGTTATTTCGCCTTCCGGCAGATAAGGCCCTGATCAACCGAATGGGGTTTAACAATGACGGAGTTTTTGAAATTAAAAAAAGACTAAGCCAGCGAAAGCTTAACGAGCAAAACTTACAGAATACACTGATTGTGGGTGGCAATATTGGCAAAAATAAAATTACTCCCAATGAAAATGCCTGGAAGGATTATGGAGTCTGTTTTAATGAACTGTTTGACTGTGTTGATTATTTTGTAGTGAATGTAAGTTCGCCAAATACACCGGGTTTGCGGGAATTACAGGAGAAGGATTCATTGAGAAAAATCCTGTCCCATTTACAGAATGCAAATCAGGCAAAAAATAAACCCAAACCCTTATTATTAAAGATTGCCCCGGATTTAACGAAAGAGCAACTTGATGATATTGTAGACCTCTCTTTTGAAATTCAGTTGAGTGGATTGGTAGCGGCCAATACCACCATTGGCAGGGAAAATCTAAGTGAAAAGTCAAAAGTGAAAAGTCAAAAAATTGGGTTGGGTGGATTGAGCGGCAGACCGGTAAAAGAAAAAGCCAGTTCGATAGTCCAATATCTTTCTGAACAAACTGAGAAAACTATTCCGATTATAGCCAGTGGGGGCATTTTTACCGGAGAGGATGCAAAAGAAAAAATGGATGCTGGTGCTTCGCTTGTGCAGGTATGGACCGGTTTTATTTATGAAGGGCCTTCCATCGTGAAAAATATATGCACGTACCTGGCCGGGGAATAATTTTTTTCAATTGTATAGTATGAAACACAGATCTCTTGGCAAATCTTTTTCAAACGCTTTTTCAGGAATACTGATTTTTTTTGCAAATGACCGCAATGGCAGAATTCATTTGGCGGTAGCCATCTGGGTGAGTATTGGAGGTATTTATTTTGCGATTTCTTTATCCGAATGGGCCATCCTGTTGCTCTGTATGGGCTTTGTAATTTGTATGGAAATGATCAATCACTCTTTGGAAAAAGTTTGTGATTCAATACATAGTTCCTATCATCCATTGATAAAAACTGCTAAAGATGTGGCTGCAGCTGCGGTATTGTGTTCGGCTATTATCAGTGCCATTATCGGCTTGTTACTATTTGTTCCGAAAATAGCGGCACTTGTGTAAACTAAACAGGTGCCGCTATTTCCGGGTCAGGATTAAAAATCAAATCCTAATGCAAAATATAATTGCGGACTTCCTTTAAATACACCTTTCATTGGCCAGCCTGCATCCAGTTTCATAAAATAGCCCAGCAAAGTACTTCGAACACCAAAACCATACCCGCCAGCAAAAGGTCCTAAACCACCCGCATCTATTTTTACGACTACCGGTGTGCTTGGATCACTGATTACCTGGGTTGGACGGGTAATCCCATTATATTGCCCATTCCATGCTGTACCCAGATCTACAAACTGTATGATCTGGAAATTCCGGATAAACGCATTGTTAATGGGTTTATTAATCAAAGTGGCAAATACAGGGAAACGGAACTCACTATTCATTACAACCGCGTTATTTCCATTGGCTATATTCTGACTATAGCCACGCATATTCAGGGTTAATGACTGAAATGCATATGACTGATCCTGTGCTGGTGGGTTGTTATTGAATTTGGGTCCAACCCATCCATCTACACCCCCTAAATAATAAACAATCTTTTGTCCGCCCCATGAGAAATCACCCGCAGCTCTTCCGGCCCATATAAAGTTTCTATAAATCTTTTTATACAATCTGCCGTCAAAACCCAGATTAAGCGTGGCCTTTCCATTATTAAGAGAAGTTTTAAAAGTAGGCATATCTACATCAAAATAGATTTTATAGCGTAACCCATCCCAGATATTCTGTGTAGGATTGAGTGTATTATCATGCACATATTCAAAATGAGAAACAATATATTGTGTAAGGGTATCCTTATACGCAAGGGCATTCGGGTCGGGGAAACCAGAATTATTATCGTAAGGACGCAATACACCTCTATCACTTCTTAAGCCAACCGTCGCGCGCAGGCTTCTTACTTCATCAAAGGGATAACTAACATTAAACTGGTATAGGTTAGTATACAGCATATTGTCGTAACTGGTGTTATAGAAATTACTTACATTACTTCTGTAATAGGTAACGCCCCAGTCAATTCGCTTCCGCAGATTCTGGTAGGAAAAGAAAACATCTTTATCGCTTAGATTGGTGCCAAAACGAACACCTCCAATAAATTTAACATCCTCAAACAAATCACTGACCCCTACTTTGAAAGAAAAATTTAGATCGGTTCCATTATTCAGTTGTATCGGGCCCTGGCCACCGGCATAGGGTTGATACCTGTTCACTAATATATTATTGGTGATACCGGCTAATACATAATCAGAATTGAACTTGAGTCGGTAATCAAACAATTTTGATTTGGTAAGAACAGAAGCTTTGGATGCAGGTTGTTGCACTTTAGCTATAGAAGCGGAAGTATCTGGTTTTTCATTTGAGAATTCGTTCTGGAAAAAATCCTTTGCTTTTTTAAGTGTATCTGAAGCACTCTTTTTATTATAGGTAATGGCTTTCCCTTCTACTGCTTTTTGATTCGCCATTTCTTTTTTAATATACTCGGTGGGTCTTGCTGATACATTTCTTTTATTCAAAGCCAGTTCATCTACTTTCAGTTTATACAGGAATTTATAATCTCCTTCTCTTCTTACCTCACTTACCTGTCCTTTATCACCCGCAATTCTTGATTCCAGCAAACTACTCTGGTAATTAGTGATTGGAAACGTATAGGTAGAATCCTTGTACACCTGGAAATAGCTGACACTATCGGGTTTGGGTTTTTGCCAGGCCATTAATGTGGAATCGATCTCTTTGCGTGAAGGATTATGCAGTACTTCATCCCCTATATACATCAGGGTATCGAGGCCATTTCTTTGTGTAGCAAAAAAACCTGCCCAGCGGTTACCAATACCGTTTTCATCAGATACGTAGGTAAAGTGATTGGTATTATACTGCATGGGTTTACGCGCATTACCAAACTTCAGATTGGTTAACTGGGTTATCTGCTTATTTTTTCCATCATTCAAAATATCTATCATAAAAATATTGAACCGATGTCTGCTGGGTAAAACAGTATCCTGATCAGGAGCATGTGGTGATGGCCTGTTAGATGCAAAAATGATTCCTACCTTATTAGGGAATGCTACCATGGTAGGGTCTAGATCATCATACACATCATTCGTAATCTGGGTAGCTTTTTGTTCTTCAATTTTGTACGTATATATATCAGCGTGTCCATTTTTCACCGCACTCAAAACAAGAGTATTTGCATCAAGCATATAGGAAGCATCCAGCACCTGATCAAAGGCGCCCAGCTCCTGTTTATTCTTTCTGATTTTGGCAATATTGTCATAAACAAACATTTTGATTTTGCCTCCATCCCAATAAATAACGCTTAAGCGGGTTCCTTTACCATCCCATGCCAAAATTGGGTAATTGGGATTGATATCTCCCTGGCGGGTTTTGGTACCCAGGGTTAATAATGTTTTTACATTATAGAAATTCTCATGCAGGGTAACAATATAAACGCCTTTCTTAAATTCCACTACAGCATATGTGGAACTTTTGGGATTGGGGTTTGCCTGAAAGCGGAAAAAATCATTTTTAGAAACATCTTCCGAAACAACCATCTGACCTTTCGACTGATTTCTGCGTTGTCTTATATCTTTTACATAACGATCCTGCTGGGCCTGCATAAAATCAGCCAACACTTCCTTAAATTTCTTCTTACAAACCCGCAAACAGGCATTGTTCAGGTTTTTATAGATCCGAGCCAGATAGAGTAAGTAAGTAACATTCTCCTTTTTGTACTTTTCTGCGATATAATACCAGAAAGCATGCCCAGCCAGTAATGGCTGTTCAAAAGCAAACTGGTAGAACGAACTATATGTGCCGCCTAATATGGCGCTTTTTAACTGATCGTCCCTTTCTGTACTCCAGGGTTCAGCAGCATAAGAAACATATCCGTCTACCAGCCATTTGGGCAGATCCAGTAATGCCTGGTTACTGGCAAACTCACCAATATCATCCCCAAATAATAAATTATCAGTCAGCACTTTGGCAATCCCCTCTCGAATCTGTCTTTTTAGGTGCGCATGGTTACCATCAAAATAAACTACCAACTTATTATTTACCAATTTGGTGATACCGCCAGCATTCTGCCAATCGGCACCCAGACCTATATTACTGCTCTTATAATCATTATAGTCGTTATAAATAACAATATTGGCCCGGCGTTGCAAAGAGTATTCTGTAAAACTCTCCAGCGATTTCAGTTCTTCCTCTGCAACCTGCGCCACAAATTTGCCCAATTCCACCCCATCCTGTGAGATATAAGTATTGAAATTGGGAGATTGATAGAATTTCCAGATAAACTTCTTATGCTGTATCCTGTTTTTTCCAAATTCAACAGCATTTACCTGTGCCTTTGAAAGCAATGGAAATATAAAAACAATAAAAACTGTCCACCTTACGATTCGATTCACTTGCATATCCGAACTTTAGTGTTTTAAAATTAGTCATTTACGTTTAAAAGCCGGCAAAAATACCCTTATGCTCCAGGTCAAATTTTTTACATTCAGCCCGATACATGAAAATACCTATCTGCTCTTTAATGAGCAGAACAAAGCTATTATAATTGATCCCGGATGTTACTTCAGCGCTGAACAGGAAACGTTAAAAAATTTTATGATTGAGAAGGGTCTAGAACCTGTTCAATTGCTCAATACGCATTGTCATTTGGACCATGTTTTCGGGAATAAATGGGTATTTGACACCTGGGGACTGGAATTGTATATTCATTCCGGGGAGGCTGAAATGTTAAAACTAGCCCCGCTTTCAGGGGAAAGATGGGGGCTACCTTTTGATAATTATCAGGGCCCGCTTCATTTTCTCGCTGAAGGGGATACTGTATTCCTGGGTAATGAGGAGTTAAAAATCATTTTTACTCCAGGTCATTCCCCTGCCAGTATCTGTTTTTACTCAGAAAAACATAAAATATTAATTGGCGGAGATGTACTTTTTCGGGAAAGCATCGGTCGAACCGATTTGCCGGGTGGGAACCATGCCCTATTATTAAAAAGTATACGAGAACAATTATTTGTTCTGCCGGATGATGTAATTGTTTACCCGGGGCATGGTATGCCTACCACAATCGGTTATGAGAAGCAGCATAACCCATTTTTACAATAATTCTTTAGAATATGCTATTTATTCAGCATTTGCCTTACTATATGCCATGATAAAAATGGCTCCCAGGTTTTTGTAGGGGGGAACATAATCATCAAAAGTTTCTTTGATACTACCCCTGAATTTGGATTCCAGGCTTTCCCATAATGAAGGCCAGTTAAGATCTTTACCCTGTCGTAAAAGCTCGCTGATATCATCTATCAACTCCTGGTTAATTACCCCTTTTCCAACTTGTTTGGAAGCAATAATATTGGCACCCGGACAAGTTTCGAGCACCTGGTTAAGGCTTTGATAGCCACCGCAACTACCCAATAATACCAGTTTAGCTGAATAGGGAAGTTTATGAATAGTGGTACGAAGAGAATAACTATGTCCGCGATGGATGGCAATAACCGGTTGCAGGCCTTTGGACGAGAGATAGGCAACCAAACTATCCTGAGAACGTTCATCCAATTCCCTGGTTTCATCCAATGGAAGATTAGAATAGATAGTTACCGGGGCGCCTTTTACCGAGCTCACTTCTACCCAATTGGGTTTTCGGGTGATTTTCCAGTTACTGTTGGCGAAACGGTTCAAAAAGGCATTGAATACTACCGGGCCACCTTTATCCCCGTAAAAGAATTGTTGTATCACAATCCTGCCAGAAGTGTCTCGTAATAATTGGTTGGGCATATTATACACCGGGTTAATACCCAATGTTGCCGATACATCTATCCGGTTGGTAGAATCAATAGAAAGAAAAATAATATTCAGCAGGTTATATATAATCTGTCCCCTTTCATTATTCAATCGTTTACTTTCTTTCCATTTCTGTTGTACTTCTTCCAGTATCAGGTTGCGTATGGTTTGATTATATATACTGGCATAAGAATTGGCAACATCCACGGCATCTTCCAGGGTTTTGGTATTGTCCAGTCCGTTTACAAAACTGCGCATCAGTTTCTGCGCAGTCGCATTTTCCATCCTTCCCAAAAGATCATCGAGTGTATTGTATGAGGCACAGATTTTGATGAATTTTTTATAATAATCATAATGCAATTGCTGAAACAGGCTATCTGATCTTGGATTTTTCATTCGCTGAAAAATTCTTGGATAGACTCCATTGACAAAACTGGAAGTATACATTTCTTCCTCCCCCAAAACAGCGAGATAATATAATTCTTCGGGGCTGAGATGATCAATTTTTCTGAATCGAATACTTCCATTTTCTACATCATGCAGGGCATTGATATCATTGATGTACAGCTCAATGGCTTTGGATTTCAGTTTGCTGGTAAGTGCCTGAACTGCCATAGGTGTATCTCCCTGTTGCATTCTTTCAACATACTGGATCCTTGTTTTTACCAATAGCTTATAATAGGCGTATGATGAGTCATTCAATACTTTGGGAGCGATATCATCCATGGTTAATTTTCCATGATACAGCTCATCCAGAAAAGGGAAATACATTCTACCGGTTGATTTCTTGGCCAATTCTGAAATAATTTTTACCAAGGGATGTTGTATTGCGAGAATCCTTTTTCCCAATGCATCCGACCCCGCTGCATAGGCATACAATTCCTCCTGGTTACGGTATGCAGCAATAATGATTAAGCTGTCTGCATATTTACTTTCAGGATATCTCGCAAGAATCGCTAATACATTCCCGGGTTTTCGCTGGCATAATTTCAGCACAATCAGGTCTTTGGCTTCATTAATTCCTTTGTTGTTTTTTAAAGCATAATTATCAATCAGAATCTTACCGGTCTCAGGTTCATTGTCAGCCACCATATCCAGGAAAGATTCTCCTTTCCAGTCTGCATGCATGGCATCTGCATACGCTTTTACCAATGAGGGTAATTGGGTAGCCGTTATCGTTCTCAAGCGATAGGCCCTGATAAAACCAGATAACATTTCATTGATGCCGCGTAACCATTTGAAACGGGCATTCTCATCCAGCTTAGCATTCAGTTCAATTTCATTGCGCATTCGGTTTACGACCAACCTTACCGTGCTATCAATTGTTTTGTTAAGATCCTTATTGGTGGTAATGGCAAATAAACTTCCATCTCTGTTTCGTAAACCGGCAATCGTATCGAGGGATTGAAGGATATATTCATGGTGTAATAACCGGATAGCAGGGATTACCGGTTTTTCCTGTGAAAAAACAGCGCCTGAAAGGAATAAACCAAGAACAAAGACATATATCTTCTTCATTTTCATAACGTAAGCAAAAATAACGTCATTTATCACCAAGATGGTGAATTCGCCCGAATTCAGTTAACAATAACATAATAAGCGTAAATGAGTGAATTGCGGTTCTTTAAAATTAATTTTGTGTAAACATTACGTTAACATGGAAGGTAAGCCAAAGAAGATTTTGATTGCAGACGATGAACCGGATATTCTTGAGATAGTTAGTTATAACCTGGGAAAGGAAGGATATGAGATTTATACCGCCAAAGATGGTAATGAAGCTATTGAAAGAGCCAAACAGCTACACCCCGATCTGATTATTCTCGATATTATGATGCCTAAGAAAACAGGGGTGGAAGTATGCCAAATCCTTCGCTCCCAACCCGCTTTTCAGGATACACTCATCATTTTTCTGACTGCTTTGAGTGATGAGGCTTCTCAAATTAAAGGATTGGAAACAGGGGCAGATGATTATGTTAGCAAACCGATTAGTCCCAAAGTACTGGTAAGCAGGGTAAATGCTATTTTCAGAAGAATCAATAATAAAGAAACAGGAAAAAGCATACAGGTTGGTAATATCAATATTGATCCTGTTAAATTTCTGGTTACCATTAACGATCTTGAAGTGATTCTTGCCAAAAAAGAATTTGAATTGCTTTACCTCCTGGCATCCCGCCCGGGCCGAGTATTTTTACGCAACGAGATCCTTTCGCAGGTTTGGGGAAATGATGTAATTGTTGGCGACCGTACAATTGATGTACATATTAGAAAAGTGAGGCAAAAACTGGGAGTTGACTGCATTACCACTGTAAAAGGGGTGGGTTATAAATTTGAAGCCTGATAGCCTGTTTTCCTAGTTAAGTTGCTGTATAAAAACTAAATTGCTGCTGTTATCGGCCGCAAATAGTTTTACGACCTGTTACAACTGATGATCCCGCATGTTTAAAACCAAAAACCTTTCCCCCCAGCAATTATCTGCATTTACGGCAATCATTTTGTCTGTACCCATTTCTTTGGGTATCTGGATACTCAGGCCTGATTGGATCATTGCCCTGGTATCATTGGTAATTACTTTTATTGGAAGTTATTTTCTGATCCGTTTTGTGCTGGAATCCTTTATCTATAGGAAGATCAAACTGATCTATAAGTTTATTTACCAGACCAAAGCCACAAAAAGAGAAGAAACCTATTATAAATATATTTTACCCCAAAAAGGGATCGACGAAGTAAGAGAAGATGTGGAGCAATGGGCCGAACAAAGAAAAGCCGAGATTGAATTGCTGAGAACCAATGAAGCTTATCGCAAAGAATTTCTCCAAAATCTGGCACATGAATTCAAAACACCCATTTTTGCTATCCAGGGATATGTAGACACTTTACTAAACGGAGCGATAGATAGTCCGGAAGTCAGCAAACGCTTTCTGGAAAATGCCGCCCGCAATGTAGACAGAATGGTAAACCTCGTGGAGGATCTGGATGAGATTTCGAGATTGGAAAGCGGCGAACAACCCTTGTATAAAGAGAATTTTGTAATCCAGGATATTATCCGGGAAACTTATGAAACCCTGTCTATTAAAACAGCGGCCAGAAATATCAAATGCAGTATCAAAAAAGGCTGCGAGTCGCCTGTGACTGTTTTTGCCGACAAGGAAAAAATACGACAGGTAATTATCAATTTGCTGGAAAATGCTACCAAATATGGCAAATATGACGGGAGTATTGTTGCCAGTATTTATACAACCGACGGAAAACATGTACTGATTGAATTTAGTGATGATGGTATCGGAATCTCTGAAGAACACCTGCCCAGGATTTTTGAAAGATTTTACCGTACCGACAGGGGACGTAGCCGGGATATAGGGGGTACCGGGTTGGGGTTGGCCATTTGTAAGCATATTATTGAGGCCCATGGACAAACCATGCACGTAAGAAGTAAGCTGGATGTGGGTACTACCATTGGATTTACCCTGGATACCAAAAAAGACTAAATGAAAAAGCCCCAATAGAGATCGGGGCAATTACATGAGAAAAATGCTACCATTGCTATGAACAGATTGTAAAATTGCCAGGTAAGTATTAAGAAATAATGAACCCAATGCAATGAAAATATTATCAATTCTAAAACCTTTTTGAAAATGATAAAGAAAAACGTAAATATGCAATATTATCTAATCGTTAATTATTCTTCACCCCGGCTCTATCGGTTTCATAACCCTATTTTTGCCTAAATTTTAATGTATGGGTATCAACAACTTCGGACGCTTTTTCATGCCAAAGAACAAAGTCTTCTATGAACTTTTCGAAGACGTAGCAGAAAAAGTTCACGAAATGGGCATCAAACTCAAAGAAATGGTAAGCGAGGCCGATTCAAATAAACGTGCTTCCATATTGGCTCAGATTGAAGACCTGGAGCATAAAAATGATGATAATACCCATCGCATTTTCACAGAACTGGGCAGAAATTTCATTACCCCTTTCGATCGGGAGGATATTCACTACCTGGCGACTGCCCTGGATGATATATGTGATTATATCTATGCGTCTTCAAAAAAGATTAATTTTTACAGTGTAAACCCAAATGATACCGGTATCCAGAAAATGGCAGATCTGATTTTGCAGGGTTCGATTGAGATCAAAAAAGCGGTAATGGGACTGCGGGATATGAAAAATCTTCGTGAAATGACTGAAGCGATGGTTAAGGTAAATAGCATAGAAAATCAGGCAGATGACGTATTTGATATGAGTATTGAAATGCTTTTTCAGCAGGAAAATGATTTCAAGGAAGTGATCAAGAAAAGAGAAATTTATCAGGTAATGGAAATCGTTACCGATAAATGTGAGGACGCAGCCAATGTGATTGAGTCTATTATCATCAAATACGCATAGTTTTTTAATTAGCAATTAGCAATTAAACCAGCTAATAAAATATGCCTAATTATTAATTGTTAATTATTATTTACTAATTATCCTTATGCTCACTTTACTCATAGTTATCATTGTTCTGGCTTTTATTTTCGATTACATCAATGGGTTCCATGATGCGGCCAATTCCATTGCTACGATTGTTTCTACTAAAGTACTCACCCCTTTTCAGGCTGTTTTATGGGCAGCATTTTTTAATTTTCTTGCTTTCTTTATTGCAAAATATATATTCAAGGATTTCGGAATTGGCAACACGGTTGCTAAGTGGATTCATTCTGAATTTATTACCCTTCCAGTTATATTAGCTGGTATTATAGCAGCTATTATCTGGAACCTGACAACCTGGTGGTTTGGTATACCTTCCAGTTCATCACATACATTAATGGGCGGCTTTGTAGGAGCAGCTCTGGCACATGCCCATGGATTCACTACTTCTACGGGTGATGTGATTAATTACTCCAAAGTAATCCCTACTTTCTTATTTATTTTTCTGGCTCCGCTGATAGGGATGGTCATTGCCTTTTTTATAACCATATTAATTGTGCATATCTGTAAAAGATCCAATCCCTATAAAGCAGAAAACTGGTTTAAAAGACTTCAATTGCTTTCTTCCGCTGCATTTAGTCTGGGGCATGGCAGTAATGATGCACAAAAGGTAATGGGTTTGGTAGGTGCTGCGGTTATTTATTACGAGGGTACCAAAGGTAACCATATGACGTTTAACCAGTTTGCTGAAAATTATAGCTGGGTGCCTTTTACCAGTTTCCTCTGTATTGGTTTGGGAACGATGAGCGGTGGATGGAAGATTGTAAAAACCATGGGTACCCGCATTACCAAAGTAACTCCATTAGAAGGTGTAGCGGCTGAAACTGCCGGTGCGATAACCCTATTCCTGACAGAACACTTTAAAATACCCGTTTCTACCACACATACGATTACCGGTTCCATTATTGGCGTGGGTGCTACCAAAAGATTAAGCGCGGTAAGATGGGGAGTAACCGTAAATCTTCTCTGGGCATGGATTTTAACCATCCCTATTTCTGCAATACTTGCCGCCCTTGTTTATTATGCATTAAAATTATTTATCTGATCCATCCCCATTGATAGTATTTATCGGATATATCAATTTATCTTGCAGTACATTTTTTTACTATGGCTAAGATTCTTGTAACCGGAGGCTGCGGCTATATTGGTTCGCACACCATTATTGACCTTCTTGAGAATGGATATTCCGTTATTTCCATCGATGATAATTCACGGTCTACTGCTTATGCTGTAAATGGCATTGAACAGATCACCGGAAAGAAGATAAAAAATTATAAAGTTGACCTGAAAAATTTCGACGAAACACGGGCTGTTTTCCAGGAAAATGAAGATATCACCGGCATCATCCATTTTGCCGCCTATAAAGCCGTTGGCGAATCTGTGGCCGAGCCATTACGGTATTATGAGAATAATATGTTTGGCCTGATTAACCTGCTGAAATGTGTACAGGAATTTGATATTCCTTATTTTGTTTTTTCATCCTCCTGCACGGTATATGGCAACCCGGATAGTATTCCGGTAACTGAATTATCCCCTACCAAAAAAGCAGAATCTCCTTATGGTGCTACCAAACAAATGGGTGAAGAGATATTAAGGGATTTTACAAAAATTGATGGTATTCGTTCTGCTATTTTACTACGGTATTTTAATCCGGTTGGTGCACATCCATCCGGGTTAATTGGCGAGGTACCTGTTGGCAGGCCACAAAACCTGGTTCCAGCCATCACACAAACTGCCATTGGTAAACTACCTAAAATGCTGGTTCATGGAAACGATTATCCAACTAGAGATGGCAGTTGTGTAAGAGATTATATCCACGTATCTGATATTGCCAGTGCGCATACGCTTGCCTTGCAATACCTCATAAACAATGAAAACCAAAGCCCCTGCGATGTATTTAATCTAGGAACCGGTAATGGCATCAGTGTTTTAGAAGCCATTCACACTTTTGAAGAAGTCAGTGGTGTAAAACTCAATTATGAAATAGGTCCACGCCGTCCGGGTGATGTAATTGCTATTTATGCCAACAATGACGAAGCAGTTAACCGTCTGGGCTGGAAAATCAAATACGGTATTAAGGATATGATGAAAACTGCCTGGGACTGGGAACTGAAAATTAAAGAAGCCGAAGAAAAAGTAAAAAGCAACTAAGCTTTTACTGGTTCACCATTTTCTCCGCATTTTCTGCCATTTGCAGTGCTTCAATAAATTCATCAATATCTCCATTGATTACTGAATCCAGATTATAAGAGGTAAGACCTATACGGTGGTCTGTTACCCGCCCCTGTGGCCAGTTATAGGTTCTGATTTTGGCACTTCTATCCCCCGTACTCACCAGGGTTTTACGTCTACCCGCTATTTCCTCTTCTTGCTTGCGTACCTGCTCTTCATACAATTTTGTGCGTAGCATGGTCATTGCTTTCTCCCGGTTACCCAATTGTGATCGCTCCGTCTGACAAACCACCACTACTCCGGTGGGTATATGCGTTAAAAATACTTTAGTCTCTACTTTATTTACGTTTTGTCCGCCCGCACCCCCACTTCTTGCTGTCTCCATTTTTACATCGCTCTCTTTCAACTCAAAATCCACTTCTTCTGCTTCCGGCATTACTGCAACAGTTGCAGCAGATGTATGTACCCGCCCCTGGGTTTCTGTATTGGGTACCCGTTGAACACGATGCACGCCACTTTCAAATTTCAAAGTGCCGTATACATCCTCTCCCGTTACTTCTACCACTACTTCTTTATATCCGCCAACAGTGCCTTCACTTTCACTCACAATCGCTGTTTTCCACCCTTTTCTGGAACAATACCGTAAATACATCCCTAGCAAATCTCCCGCAAAAAGACTGGCTTCATCGCCACCAGTTCCGGCACGTATTTCCAGAATGGCATTTTTATCATCCTGCGGGTCTTTGGGTATCAGTAGTTTGGTAAGTTCTTTTTCGAGGGCATCTTTTTTTAATTCCAGTTCCGGTAATTCCATTTTGGCGAGTTCACGCATTTCTTCGTCGCTCCCGCTTTGGGCCTCTTTTGCAAAATCATAATCTGCCAGCACTTTCCGGTATTCTTCATAGGGCACCATAATCTTTTCCAGGGCACGGTATTCCTTGCTATAGGCACCAAATTCCTTCTGGTTATTAATGATCTCAGGATTGGTCAGCGCCACACCCACTTGTTGAAACCGGGCTTTTATTGCATCCAGCTTATTCAGCATATCCACTTTTTTTAAGGATGGCAAAATTACTGTTTTACCGGGGAAGCGCACATACTAAAAAGAGATTAGTTAATTTCATGAGATACAAGCCCCCTTTATGCGACTAGTTTACTCTCTTTTTTTGCTGTTTTTCTTAAGAACCAGCGCCCAACAGGCAGATGTATTGATTAAGAATGGTAAAATTCTCGATGGAACCGGTAATAGCTGGGTGTATGGCGATCTGGCCATTCAGAAGGGTAAAATTCTGGCGATTGGCAAACTAAACAAATGGACTGCTTCAAAAATAATCGATGCCACGGGTTTGATTGTGGCACCGGGATTTATTGATGTTCATACTCATATTGAGGGTGAGGAGAAAAGAAATCCGACAGCTGATAATTTCATTTACGATGGGGTAACTACCGTCGTTACCGGCAACTGCGGCTTATCGCAGGTGAATATCGGGAAGTATTTCGGCATGCTTGACAGCCTTACTCTTTCCATCAATGTTGCCTCTCTCGTGGGTCATAATGATGTTCGTAAAGCGATTATGGGGTCTGCTAACCGTGATCCAACAGAAGAAGAAATGAAGAAAATGGAATTAGTAGTAGAACAGGCTATGAAAGATGGGGCTGTTGGGTTTTCTACCGGACTTATTTATATTCCCGGCACCTATTCTAAAACAGAAGAAGTGGTGAGACTGGCAAAAATAGCTGCCTCTTTTGGAGGGGTGTATGCCAGTCATATCAGAAATGAAGGTGATAGTGTAACACAAGCCATAGAAGAAGCATTACATATAGGTTGGGAAGCCAGGATGCCGGTTGAGATCTCGCATTTTAAACTCAGCGGTCAACAGAACTGGGGCAGAAGTAAAGAAACCATACCTATGATTAAAAAAGCAAGAGAAGAGGGGCTTGATGTAACCATTGATCAGTATCCGTATACTGCCAGCAGTACTTCTCTTAGCACTTTATTGCCCGACTGGGTTTTGGCGGATGGACAGGATTCGATTAAATTTAGATTGGCCAATCCGGTAATCAGAAAAGAAGTGATCAGTTTTATGCTGCAAAGGCTTAGAAAAAGAAAGCTCAGGCATTTCAGCTATCCGGTAGTGGCATCTTATGGTGCTGACAGCACCCTGAACGGGAAGAGTATTGAAGAAGTCAATTTAAGTAAAGGAAGAAAACATATAGCCCGGCAGGAAGCAGAAACGATTCTGGAAATGATGGAACATGGAGGCGCAGGGATGATATTTCATGGAATGGGGGAAGAAGATGTAAAAGCCATTATGCAATACCCCTATAATATGTTTGCCAGTGATGCAGGTATCCGGATTTTTAAATCAGGAAACCCCCATCCACGCGGATATGGAACGAATGCAAGGGTATTGGGAAAATATGTAAGGGAAGAAAAACTGATTTCGCTGGAAGAAGCCATACGAAGAATGACTTCCCTTCCTGCCCAGAAGTTTCAATTGAAGAACAGGGGTATTCTAAAAGAAGGATTTGCAGCAGATATCGTGGTATTTGATGAAAAGAAAGTAGGAGACAGATCAACCTATGATAATCCGCATCAATATTCGGTAGGATTTGAATATGTGTTGGTAAATGGACAGTTAACCGTGGAATATGGAAAACATACAGGTGCCCGTGGTGGTACTACTTTACGTTTGAAAATGTAATACATGAAACTATATGCTTTCATATTTCTATTCATTGCAGGGATTACTGCAACTGCACAAAAAATAAATTATAAGGGCATAGATTCTTTAATTGGTTCCTTGTCCAACAAAGATCTGTTCAGCGGAATAGTGTTGATAGCAGAGAATGGACATATCCATTATGAAAAAGCATTTGGTTATCGTGAATTTGACAAACAGCTATCATTACAAAAAACGGATCTGTTCGAAATGGCCTCAGTAAGTAAACAGTTTACAGCCATGATTATCATGATGCTAAAAGAGAAAGGCTTGCTGCAATATGATGATTTGGTTGAAAAATACCTGAGCATCCCTTACAAAGGAATCACCATCAGAAACCTGTTAACACATACCAGTGGGTTACCCGATTACCAGGCAATCATGGACGAGCATTGGGATAAATCGAAAGTTGCCGGCAATGATGATATTTTGGCCTATCTCAATCAATACCATCCTCCTGCTCTTTTCGAACCCGGCACTCAATACGCCTATAGCAACACCGGCTATGTATTACTGGCAAGTATTGCCGAAAAAGCTTCCGGAACAGATTTTATCAACCTTTGCAGAGAAAAAATTTTCAGGAAACTGAAAATGAATCATACAGATATTAGAAGTCTGTCAGAAAAAGCAGCAATTACTCATTTTGCCATCGGACATATTTATATACCTGAAAAAAATACTTTTATACGAGCAGATTCTTTTCCTTCCTCAAACTATACTATCTGGCTGGGTAACCGAAAAGGTCCCGGTCGTATCAGCTCTACTGCTGAGGATCTTTTAAAATGGGACCAGGCTTTGTATACAGAAAAACTGATCAGTCAGCAAACCCTTGCTGAAGCATTCTCTCCTATGAAATTAAAAAACGGAACGGTTTCTAACTATGGTTTTGGCTGGGTGCTTCCGGCAACACAAACCAATGGGAAAATAGTATACCATACAGGTGATAACCCGGGGTATAAAACAGAAATCATTCGATTTATTGATAAAAAGAAAACCCTGATTGTGCTTTGCAATAACGCATCTTCCCAATTCGAAAATATCATACAAACCATTCAATCACATATTCTCCAATAATACCTCATCACATGCTAAAAAAATTATGCATCTTATTACTTCCTATTTGTCTACAGGCCCAGAATTACCAGAAGATACATTCAAAAGCCATACTGGTAGATTCTCATAATGATATCCTAACCGCCTGTATCGAAAAAAAAGTAAGTATGGATGATGACCTGAAAGGAAAAACACAATCAGACCTGATCCGGTTTAAGGAAGGTGGCGTGGATGTACAGCTATTTTCTATCTGGTGTGATGGGAACAAAATGAATCCGTATGCATGGGCTAATCGTGAGCTGGATACACTGGATGCTGTTATAAGTCGCAATCCCGATAAGATTGTTATGACCAGAACATTTGCCCAGTTAAGAAAAGCCGTCAGGCAAAAAAAGTTGGCGGCAATGGCGGGTGTGGAAGGGGGACATATGATCGAGGATAATCTTGACAACCTGAATAAATTATATGCCAGAGGTACCCGTTATATGACACTTACCTGGAACAATTCAACTTCCTGGGCCAGTTCTGCCATGGATGAAACTTCTAAAAAAGATTTATCACATAAAGGCCTCACAGATTTTGGGAAAGAAGTTATCAAAAGAATGAACGAACTGGGTATGATGGTTGACCTGTCGCATGTGGGTGAGCAAACATTCTGGGATGCCATTCATACTACTACCAAACCTGTAATTGTTTCACATAGCAATGCATATGCCCTGTGTCCGGCTTTCCGTAATTTAAAAGATGAACAGATCAAAGCTGTAGCAAAGAACGGAGGTGTGATTGATTTAAATTTTTATTCCGGATTTGTGGATAGTAATTTTCACCAGAAAGAAATTCATTTCGCTGTTGCACATGCAAAGGAGCTGGATTCTTTAAAAAAAGCGGGTATTCAACCCGAATATGCACTTAGCATGCTCACAGATAAATATGCTACTGAAGCAGAAGCCATCAGGCCTTCTTTAAGCAGTTTATTGGCTCACCTGGATTATATTGTTTCACTGGCGGGAGTAGATCATGTGGGAATTGGTTCCGATTTCGATGGCATTACATCTTCTCCGCAATCCTTGAATGATGTAACCAGTTATCCATTGATCACAAAAGCATTATTGGAAAAAGGATATAGCAAAAAAGATATTACCAAAATATTAGGTGGGAATATTTTGCGGGTTCTGAAAGCGAATGAAAAATAAATTTTGTCATTAGATTCTTTTTCGTTGTGATGAATATTTTTTACTGCAGAGCCGCAAAGTAGCAGTGGTTTCTCAGAGTAGTTTACCATGATAAATAATTTCGATAACAGACAATACCGGGTAATAAATACCTGACTAATAAAAATACCAAACAAAAGAGATTATGAGAAAAACACTACTGCTATTCTTGTTTCCGTTTCAATTGATTGCTCAAAACAATTCATTATCATCCTATAAAAGTTATCCATTCCCTACTGAATTGGTTTCGGCCGCAAAAGGATCACAAATAGCATGGGCACTGGATGAACAGGGTGTAAGAAATGTTTATGTAGCAGAAGGTCCAGCTTTTATACCCAGAAAGCTAACAGCATACAATCGAAATGATGGTCAGGAAATTACCAGTATCCATATTTCTGATGATGGTAAATGGGTCGTATTTGTTCGTGGTGGAGATCATGGTGCTAATTACGATGGCGGACTTCCCTTAAATGCATCCAGTGATCCAACACCATTTAAAGTGCAGGTAGCTAGTATTCCTTTTTCTGGTGGGGAGTTAAAATATTTATCCGAAGGCGATGCACCTGAAATTTCAAACGATAGCAAATCTGTGGTTCTAATTAAATCCGGTCAGGTTTGGATTGCACCTATTGATGGCTCATCTGCAGCGAAAAATCTGTTTACTACAAAAGGAACAGTAAGCTCTTTGGAGTGGAGCCCTTCCGGAAGTTCTTTATTATTTGTAGCCAATAGAGGCGATCATTCCATTATTGGTATTTATACGAATGAAAACACAGCTATCAAATGGATCGCTGCATCTTTCTATCGTGATAATTCGCCTCATTGGTCATTGGATGGGTCACAGATTGTTTTTATAAGAAGACCCGGTGCAGGCGGTGCACCCGATTCTTTGATGGGCAGGAAACATATTCCCTGGAGTATTTATATAGCGGATGTAAACAATAACCAGACCCGGCTTCTTTGGAAAGCTCCCAACACTTTACGTGGTTCCGCTCCTACTACGCATGGAGGAACTAACCTGCATTGGGCTGCAGATAATAAGATCATATTTCTTTCTTACCAGGATGGATGGCCACACCTTTACTCGATTGAAGCCGGCGGTGGAAAAGAGATCTTGCTAACACCGGGTAATTTCATGTGCGAGCACATTGTTTTAAGCGCTGATAAAAAATTTCTCACATTCAGTGCAAATGCGGGCCCTGATGCACTTGATATAGAAAGAAGACATGCAGTTAAAGTAAGTGTTAGTAAAGCCGATATGGAAGTCTTAACTATCGGAAACGGATTAGAATGGACACCTGTTCTGACAAATGAAAATAAAACAGTGGCTTTTATCAGTGCTACTACTCAGCAATCACCTTTGCCTGCTTATCAATCTTTATCGGGTGATAAATCCATTCATTTGATTGGCACCAATCTGGTACCCACTGATTTTCCAAAAGAAAAATTAATAACGCCTACCCAAGTGATTTTTAAAGCTGCAGATGGGGTAACCGTTCATGCCCAACTATTCATGCCTGAAAAAGGTGCTGGTAAAAAACCCGCTATCGTTTACGTGCATGGGGGGCCACCCCGGCAAATGCTATTAGGCTGGAATTATTCAGATTATTATTCAAATGCCTATGCATCTAATCAATACCTGGCAAGTTTGGGTTTTGTGGTGCTATCTGTTAACTATCGACTGGGAATTGGTTATGGTTATGAATTCCATCAACCTGCCAAAGGAGGTGCTTTTGGTGCAGCCGAATACCAGGATATCAAAGCAGCCGGATTATGGTTAGCAAAACAGAAATTTGTGGATAGTACAAAAATTGGCATCTATGGTGGCTCTTATGGAGGTTACCTGACAGCAATGGCATTATCCAGAGATTCAAAATTATTTGCAGCCGGTGTAGATATTCATGGGGTACACGACTGGACGGCACAGGCTTCACTGGTTACTAACAATGATAAATATGAAAAAGCTCCGGATTATGATAAAGCTTTGAAAACGGCCTGGCAATCCTCACCAGTATCTTCTATCAATACATGGAAATCACCCGTATTGATAATTCATGCTGATGATGACCGGAATGTTCGCTTTAACCAGAGTGTAGATCTGATTAATCGACTTGAAAAAAAGGGTGTGCCTTTTGAAACGCTCATGATTGTTGATGATACACACCACTGGATGAATTGGAATAATGCCGTTAAAGTGTATGGAGCAGTCGCAGATTTTTTTGTTCGAAAGTTTCAAAATTAAATACCTGTTGAAAATAATTTGTTTATGAGAAAATCGCTTTTCTATATGCATAAAATAACTGTGTATATTTTTATACTCTTTTTTCCGTGTATTCTTTCTGCGCAGGGATTCGACAAAAATGAAATTGCCCGATGGCAGCAGGAAGCCAACCAGGTAACGATTATTCGCGACAACTGGGGTATTCCACATATTTATGGAAAAAAAGATGCAGATGCTGTATTCGGATTATTATATGCACAATGTGAGGATGATTTTAAAAGAGTGGAGATGAATTATATTGAGAAGCTGGGAAGAAAATCAGAAGTATATGGTGAAACAGAATTGTATAATGACCTCTTGATTCGTATGGTGATAGATTCGTCTGAAGCCATCAAAGACTACCAGCAGGCTCCAGAATGGTTACAAAAATTACTAAATGCTTATGCAGATGGGATTAATTTTTATCTCTACAAACATCCTTCTCTAAAACCCGCATTACTAACCCGATTTCAACCATGGTATCCTTTATTATGGACCGATGGAAGTATTGGTGCCATTGATATTGCAGATGTAACAGTTGGTGAACTAAAAAGTTTTTATTCTGGAGATCCTGGAAGTACCGCTTTATTGATACCAAAAGAGGTAGATCCTTTACCCGGCGGCTCCAATGGATTTGCGATTGCGCCATCCAAAACTGTTTCAGGTAATGCAATACTTTATATCAATCCCCATGTAACATTTTATTTTCGACCGGAAGTAGCTGTACAAAGCGAAGAAGGATTACATGCCTATGGTGCCGTAACCTGGGGTCAGTTTTTTGTATACCAGGGATTTAATGAACATTGTGGCTGGATGCATACTTCCAGTTACAGTGATGTGGCAGATACTTATATTGAAAAAGTAAGCAAAAAAGAGAATGGTTTTTTTTATCAATATGAAAACGAGTTCAGACCTGTAAAACAGAAAGAGATTAGTATCCGCTATCTTTCTAATAGCAGTTTGTTAACCAAAACATTCACTACTTATTATACCCACCATGGTCCGGTAATGGCCAAACGCAACGGTCAATGGATTTCTGTTAAAGCCAATAACCGGGATATGAAAGGTTTGATACAATCCTGGCAACGCACAAAAGCAAACGGGTATCAAGCATTCAAAAAAACTATGGAGCTATTGGCCAACACATCTAACAATACAGTGTATGCGGATGATCAGGGTAATATCGCCTACTGGCATGGCAATTTTATGCCGAAGCGGGATCCGCAATTTAACTGGAGCAAACCCGTGGATGGTTCTACCAGTGCTACAGAATGGAAGGGCTTACATTCCCTGGATGAATTGATACAAGTTCATAATCCCGCAACAGGTTGGATACAAAACTGCAACTCAACACCTTTTACGGTATCCGGAGCCAGCAGCCCCAAAAAAGAAAATTTTCCAGCTTATATGGCACCTAACGGAGATAATTTCAGAGGTGTAAATGCAGCGAAAATATTAAACAGTACCGATCAATATACCATTGATAAAGTAATTGCCTCAGGCTATGATACACATCTTGCTGCTTTTGACGCGTTGATTCCGGCACTATTAAAAGCATATGAGAATAATAAAAGCAATGCAGCTTATCGGGTATTGGAAGCGCCGATACAAATACTATCCAACTGGAATCGCAATTCCTCAGAAACTTCAGTAGCCACAACATTGGCCATTGAATGGGCACAAAAATTATGGCCTGCCATTCAAAGACCTGCTGGAGAAAATGATAAGACTGATCAGGTAGAAAAAACATGGCGCTTTGCTACAAATGCTTCGCCGCCAAATTTATTGGACCCATTGATTACAACCTTAAACGATCTTACGAAAAAGTATGGCAGCTGGCAAATTGCCTGGGGAGAGATCAATCGATACCAAAGATTAAGCGGAAACCTTACTGAAAAATTTGATGATGCAAAACCCAGTATCCCAGTTGGGTTTGCTGCATCTACCTGGGGTTGTTTACCCTCATTTGTGAGCAGGAGTTTTAACGGCACCAATAAAAGATACGGCTATAACGGAAATAGTTTTATCTGCGCAATTGAATTCGGAAAAACAGTGAAAGCAAAATCATTATTGGCAGGGGGGGAAAGCGGTAATGAAAATTCAGCGCATTTTGGAGACCAGGCATTGATGTATAGTAAGGGGCAGTTTAAAGAAGTTTTGTTTTACAAGGAAGATGTAATAAAACATGCAGAAAAAACCTATCACCCGGGTTTTGAATAAAAGGAAATAGAAAGTAGACAGATCAAAATTGCCATATAACCATTAAACAATGCAACCATTATGAAAAAGATTCTCATCCTGATGCTAATGCCCATCTCACTAATGGCGCAGAAAAATTTTACCGAATTACTGGAAAAATATATGCAGGCAGAAAACCAGGTAAAAGGTTTTACTGGTTCAGTACTTGTTATGAAAAATAATAAAGTATTGATTAGAAAAGCATATGGCATGGCTGATAGAGAATGGAATGTGGCTAATACCCCCGATACGAAATTTGAGATCGGCTCCATTACCAAACAATTTACGGCTGCCAGCATTTTGCAACTGGTGGAGCAGGGTAAATTAAGTTTAGATGATAAGTTAAGTAAGTTTATTCCTTCTTTTCCAAA
>CAIWKU010000505.1 GCA_903913355.1 uncultured Bacteroidota bacterium
CGGTAAGTGCGTTAGCCGGAAATCGTATCGCCGACTCATTGATAATAAAGGGAGTCGTAGTTGATTCCAGCACCAAAACCTCAATTGCCAACGTTTCCATCGTTGCAACAGATACTAAAAACCGAATGATCAAACAAGTTCAGTTGAAGGATAACAATCTATTTTCGATCAATATTCCCCAAACTGTAACACCGGGTTTTTTATACTTTGTCAAGCCAGGGTTTAAGTCTGCGAAAGTTCCTGTGACTTCGTTTAAATCTTTACATGCGAAAAGCGGTTCGGCAGACCTGGATACTGTATTCTTGGTAGATAACACGAATGTGTTGAAGGATGTAGTTGTAAATGCGGCAAAACGTATCATTCATCAAGAAATTGACAGGATAATTTATGATGTTAAAGCAGACCCCGAGGCCAGATCTTTAAATGCACTCGAGATATTCAGGAAGGTTCCTTTTATAGCTTTCAATGAACAAGATCAGGTTCTGTTAAAAGGCAACGGTAATTTTAAAGTTCTTGTGGACAATAAGGAATCTGCTGTTTTTTCAAACAATGTCAGGGAGGTGCTGCGAAGCATACCGGCATCGTCAATTATGAGCATCGAAGTTATTACCAACCCGCCGTCCAAATATGAAAGTGAGGGTCTTGGCGGCATCATCAATATTATAACCAATAAAATGACTTTGATAGGATATAACGGATCGCTGGTAGGAAATTATAGCCGATTATACAGCGGTAGTTCGGCTTTCTTAAATATTAAAGAACGGGAATGGGGAGCATCAATTAATATAGGTACTTTGTTTGAGAATTCGCCGTCATCCGGTTATTCAAGTGACTATTCTGCGTTGTCTCCAGCTAAATACTCACTGCTGGAACAAGCCCAGAAATCATACCAGGGTAATTCTACGTATGAAACCGGCTTTTTTTCTTATGAAATCGATTCATTAAATCTTCTGACGGCGAATATATCATTAACTCAGCGTACAGGCACTCGTACTGCGGGTACGACTTCATCGCTTTATAATTCTACCAATACGCTTATTCAAAGTTATGTTCAGCAGCTAAATAGAAAAACAGATGCTCAACCATTGGACTTTAATTTGAATTATCAAAAGGGATTTTCAAATAATAAGTCCAAACTTTTAACAGCTTCCATTAAACACTATTCAGGACCTGACTCGCAAAATGCAGAAAATATAATTTCGTCGGTGGTGGGATTGTCACCAGCAAGCTTGTCGCAGCAATTCAAGAACCATCAATTTGAGACAACCGCCCAACTCGATTATGTTCAAGTAATCAAAAAAATAAACTTAGAGACTGGAGCGAAGGCGATAATTCGAAACTCGGATAGCCAGTATGAACTGGATACTATCACATTGGCAGGGTCACATGAGCAAAACATCAATAACGCTACCAAATATCAGCAGGAGATTTATGCTGGGTATCTCTCTTTGTCGAAAAAGCAAAAAACATGGGGTTACAAGATTGGAGTTCGGTTAGAACAAACCGTTAACAGGCTTTTTACCTTATCGGATTTAAATTACTTTAACACTGTTCCTTCCCTCAGTATTCAACACACTTTGAGTCAATCAAAAAGTATTGTCTTCGCATATAACCAACGTATTCAACGGCCAGGTATATCTCTGCTTAGTTCAAATATAGATAATAGCGACCCGCGCTCATCAGTTCATGGTAATCCAAATCTTAAAGCGGTGTTGTTACATAACTTTGACCTCACTTACAGTACGTTTTCAAAAGGTTCGGCAATCCTTAACCTGAACTACACGGTATCGCACAACACAATTCAATCGGTACAAAAACTAAATAGTGATTCAGTGACCGTAACGACCTATCAGAATATAGGAAATAGGCAGGCACTTAATTTGAATGTGAATATAAACCTCCCGCTATCATCGATCTTTAGTATTTCCGCGAATGGGACTGTCTCATATATTTCATTGAACGGGATTGTTGATAATGAACTGATAACTAACTCGGGTGTGCAGGGGTTTATTTACTCCTATTTTATTATGAAGATTAAGAGCGGATATCGATTTTCAGTAAATGGAGGATTTTCCGGAGCAAGTGTCTTGTTACAAAGCAAGACGAATTCATATATATATTCAAATTTCAATGCCAGTAAGGACATTATAAAGAATAAACTGAACTTAAGCATTTCGATCGCTAACCCTTTCAACAAAGTCAGAGACAGCAAAACAATAATTACAACCAGGAACTTTATTCAAAACACGGGGTCTGAGATTTACTTTAGGAATATTAATGTATCTGCCTCTTATCAATTCGGAAAACTTAAAAAGGAAATCAAGAGAAATAGAAGGAATATATCAAATGATGATAGAGTCCAGTAGCTGGTCGGAAAATGTATAAATGTTATTCATAAAAGCATAAGCAACCAGGCCTGCTATACTTTTTGCGTTAATACGTTTAATAATTCGTATCCGTATACTTTCTACTGTCCTGATATTTATATTTAACTGGCTGGCAATTTCCTTATTACTCTTATCCTCGCAAAGTAGCTTTATGATCTGTAACTCTTTAATAGAGAATTCTACTTGCCCATGGCGCGAATTTTCTTTGTTTATATGCAAGGACGTGTCTACTTGCCTTGAAATTAAATACAGCCGATCGTTTAAAACAGTGTCGATAGACTCAAAAAAATTAGTCTTTGTAAAATCCCGTTTCAAAAAGCCGTTAACGCCTGCCTTAAGCAATTCTATAATCAACGAATTAGTTAGATTTTCAGTGATAACAATACAACGGAGTTGTGGATATGTAGATTTAAGCCTTTTTATAAATATTTGGCAGTCGGTTTTGATCAGGTGTAAGTTAAGAAATACAATATCAGCTTCTAACTTACTGAGGCTGTTCTCTAATCCTGCAGCATCTTTTGCTAATTCAACAATTTCTAAGTCAGATCTTTCTTTACAAATAACATCAATTCCGATACGAAGAATATCGTTCTCGTCAGCAATGACAATGCCTTTTACATTATATCGTTTTTGAATTGCCAGCATGTTAATTAGTTTTATGACGTAGCATGGCGGCGGCTAACTTTACAGACTTACAAAATTTACTGTTTAGTTTCGGACACGTGGAAAATCCGGAGACCTTAACCGGAAATGTCTGATCAAGGGGATCGGAATATCCAGTCAATACGCTTTTAGCGAATCTGTTTCTACGTCGCTACCATTGCTGCTCTGTACATGAAATACCAGAACATTATTAATAATATCACTCATAACCAATCTATTGGTATATCCTTGTCTCCATGGTTGACTACATACTACTGTATCAATTAGAACCGGTTTTCCTGCAACATATGCTCCCCCAATTAAAAAATTTCCAGCAAAACTATTTGTATTTCCTTTGTAATAACAAAATACACTATCCATTGCCACATCTCCATTATATAGCCACTTCCATGTAAATCTTAAAGAGTCAGATGAACTGCCATTATATGTAACAAGAGATTGATTAGAGTGAGTAACAGATATTAATCGCCATTGATATAAAGACAATTCGATTGGGCTTGCAACATGATCTGGCGAATTAACCTCTTTACGACAAGAGGTGCAACCACTTAGGAATAAGGAAATGTATAATAAATACTTTGTTTTCATTTTTATCTATGTATGTTATAAACGATGGTCTGAAAATCCATAAATGGGGTATAATTTTTTGGATCTGGTATAGGTCCATTTGGAATTTATTTTTTGAATCTACAAAAAATGGATACGTTTATTTTCTCCGCAGGGAAACCTCATGAAAAGAGAATTTCGAACAATTGTAACCCATCTAAGATTTACTTCTTTGCATTCAGCCAACTTCGCCAATCATCTGCCACTTTATCCCAATTAAATTGGTCATAATTTATATCTCCATTCGGTTTTAACGGGAAAAAATTATGTTCTAACCCTATGTATGCATTAAAAGTAAAGTTTTGCCTTTTCTGCCGTATCATTTCCACTCTGAAATAATCGTTAAAAGGGGAACCAATATCTTTTGTTCCGTAACAAACCAAAACAGGAATTTTTAATTGTTGTAAATATTGCATTGGCGGTATAGAAAAATCATAGGTGGCTTTATAGGTATCGCCATATTTTGTGCTCATATTCGTTGAACTATCCACTATATTTTTCCAATATTGATTGATCGTATTTTCCGCGTTTCTTGAGGAATCAGTTTCACTTTCCCTTTCTTGTTCAATGATTGATACAATCCGGCCCAGGGGGTTACCGCTTGCATAAATTAGGTGGGTCACTCCTGGAAATTGCAATGCAATTTTAGCAGCAACCGTGCTACCTTCTGAATGCCCAGCAACTACCAATTTATTTTTTGATACCCAGTTTTGTTTTTGTAAATATTTAATAACTGCAATATCTCTGGCTACATAATAATCTAATAAATTACGTTCACTATATTTTTGGGGAAATCTTTTTGTGCTGTCTGAGAAACTAAGGTCTTTATTTAATAGTTTTTCTTCACTAATCAGTGGTATATAAGGTTTCCCGATAATCACTAAATGATAATCCTTGGATAAACTATCTGTATTAAAA
>CAIWKU010000506.1 GCA_903913355.1 uncultured Bacteroidota bacterium
AAGGACTTTATATCTTGTTTGATGAAGCACAACGAGGCATTACAGCCGGACAATTCGCCGCTTGGTATGATGGAGAAGAATTGGTTGGTTCAGGTGTTATAGCAAATTAAGTTGTCGTTAGAAAAATGCGATTAGAAACTTTCGTGCTAAATTGTGACTCAAACGGGTGTATCCTATTCATAAGCAGGACATTTTTTTCTTTTGTTTAACCCGAAATTCAAGCCAAACACTATTTGGTGAGATCCCGAATTACTGGTAACTAAGCCATTAGCCAATGTTTCATAAGAATAAGCCAAAATAAAATGACTCCAGGCTAAGCCTGTTGCCGCTAATATGTCCAACTTATTGTTCATTGTATTGCTTAAATCAAGATGGTAAGAAATTCCTGTCCAATAGCGTATATTATCGATGCTTAGAAAAAAAAACTTACAATTTATATCCAGTTGCCTCAACCAATTTTCTCCTGAAGTATAAACCAAAGAAGGAAGAATATTAATTTCCTTATCAATCTGAAAATTATAACCAGCTTGTGCAAATAAGTATGTTGGTCGAGGCGGTTCAGTAACTCCACCTACTTTCTGGCTAAGTAACTGCTTAAAAGACAAACCACAAGTGAATGAATTATCAATATAGAAAGTGCCGAAATTGAAATCTGGATAATAAATATCTGTTCTTGTTCCAGTTATTGCAGGATCTATTTTTCGTTGGAGGAATTGAGTTTCATCTACGCTGTTGTCTGCCAATGTTGCCGCAAAACCGAGAGAAAGTACATTTTCAAGATCTTTATTTGTAAAATTGATATGGTATGCAAAAATTGCTTGAGCAAGGTAATGTTGAGTAAATCCATTTTTATCATCAACCAAGCATCCTCCTGCTCCAATATTCCCAATCCTTGTTTGGTAGGATAACGTTTGTGTTGAAGGGGCATCTTGCATACCAGTCCATTGCTGTTGATGCCCGAGTAGCAATTCAGAACCACCTGTTGTTCCCGCAATTGCAGGATTTAACAAAAAAGGTTGCAAGAAATACTGTTTACTTGCTGCAAGATCTTGACCTACCAAACGAAGATTTGATAAAATGATGATAACAAATAAATATGGTCTCATCAATCTATCTTTTTAATGTAAAATGACCATTTAAAACAATTGCCATATATTTTAAATCGATCTTATACCAGTAATCATCAGAGACAACGGGCAAATTTCCATAAGCACCATTCCATCCCTTTTCTCCAGATTTAAATTGATAGAGTACACGTCCATTGCGGTCAAAAATCCAAACTACCGCCTCAGGAAAATGCTGCAAGCCATTTATTTCCCAAGTATCATTCACTCCGTCATTGTTTGGAGTGAAAAAATTGGGTATTTCGATGGGTAGAAGACCTACAGAAATAGGATCGGGTTCAGATTCGCAATGTTTGGAATCGATTACCTTAATCATGTAATTTCCTGGGGTTAGGCCTGTAAATAAAGGATTTGCTTGTGCTCGATTTGAATTCAATTGGTAACTATATGGTGCGGTTCCGTTTGAAGCAGTGATGAAAACTTGGGCATAGCTAGTTGTATCCAAGCGATCGATAATTGGATTTGGATTAAAAATTACATCGCAAGCTGCTCCATTTGAGCACCCAGACCAATTTGTCACCTTCACAAAATAATGCCCACTAGTATACACTTGCAGAAATCTCTGGTTTGATCCAGAGTCCCATTGGTAACTCTTCATTGCGTCTCCACCATCGAGCAAAAGCACAGTTCCAGCGCACAATGTAGTATCAGCAGGCAACGGAATATGGG
>CAIWKU010000507.1 GCA_903913355.1 uncultured Bacteroidota bacterium
ATACCAGTTATATATTTATGTAGTTCTTTCTTCCAGCTATCCTCAATCAATGCTTCTCTGTATTTAACAGCAAACACAAAATGGATATGGATTTGGGTATAAGAATTGGCCATAGATAAATGCTTAAAAGTTTAGATAAATTGCAACGGGGTTTCTGCAAATCGGTAAAATGAAATTAATCCGTTTTTTAACCAGTTCTCGAAATCAGCCATAGGTATTCCCCGCAAAAAAACTAAGTATTTTACCCGGGTTTTTCAACGATTCCTGCCATTTAAAATGACCATAATCAATATTTTTCATTCGATTACATCGTACTTTTGCACTTTAATCAGATGAATTATGGCCACAGGTATACAAACCATTATAGAATCAGTAAAGGATAAACAATTACAGGAAATCGGTCAAAAAATCCTCGCCAAACAAAGAATCTCTTTTGAGGACGGGGTAACACTTTTTGAAAGAGGGTCTCTCTCCTATCTGGGCGCTTTGGCCAATTGGGTAAGAGAGCAAAAGCATGGAGATAAAACCTATTTTAACCGAAATTTCCATATCGAGCCAACCAATGTATGTGTGTTCTCCTGCAAGTTTTGTTCGTATTCCCGATTATACGCCAACCGCGAGGAAGGATGGGAACTAAGCATCGACCAAATGATGCATATTGTAAAGAGTTATGATGGCAAGCCCGTTACCGAAGTACATATTGTAGGCGGGGTACATCCGAAAATGAACCTGGAATTTTTTATGGAACTGCTGCGCACAATTAAAGCGCACCGGCCCGATCTGCATATCAAAGGGTTTACTCCGGTGGAGCTGGACTATATGTTTAAAAAAGCCAAAGTAAGCACGGAGGAAGGTATGCGTATGGCACATGAAGCCGGGCTGGACTCCTTGCCAGGTGGCGGGGCAGAGATTTTTCATCCGGAAATTCGTACACAGATCTGTGAAGACAAAGTTGATGCAGATGGTTGGTTGCATATTCATAGAACAGCCCATAACCTGGGTATGAATAGTAATGCCACGATGCTATACGGACATGTAGAAAAATTCTGGCATCGGATTGATCATATGGATCGTTTACGCAAACTACAGGATGAAACTGGTGGCTTTAATACATTCATTCCGCTGAAATTCCGGAATAAGGAAAATGATATGAGCAATGTGCCTGAGTCAACGGTGATTGAGGATATGAGAATGTATGCAGTTGCCAGATTGTACATGCATAATTTCCCGCATATTAAGGCCTATTGGCCAATGCTGGGTAGACAAAACGCACAACTCTCCCTGTCCTTTGGCGTGAATGATATTGATGGTACCATTGATGATTCTACTAAAATATATGCTATGGCAGGAAGTGAGGAGCAAACACCAGCCATGAGCACGGCTGAATTGGTAACCCTGATCAAACAGGTAAAAAGGCAGCCGGTAGAAAGAGGCACTTTGTATAATGAGATAAGAGATTATACAAATGTGGATATGCAACTTTTTGAATTGGATCCGGCATTGAATTAGTAAGCTTATTCGTATCGAATGACCTGATTTGTTTTGGTATAGATTTCCATCTTACCGGAATGAATCAGGTCTTTTGTTTGAGGATAACTATATTAGCAGGGGATCCCATATACTGAATTCCCAATCAAAAATTTACTTTTATGAAGAGAGTATTCCTGTTAGCAGCGATCGGGTTTCTATGCAGTTTGACTGGTAACAATTTGCATGCGCAGAATAAGATTGTGGTATTTCAAACCGATTTTGGTGTAAAGGACGGAGCGGTTTCAGCTATGAAGGGGGTCGCGAATGGAGTTTCACTGGATTTAAAATTATTTGATCTTACCCATGAGATACCTGCGTATAATGTTTGGGAAGCGGCTTATCGCCTGGAGCAAACCGTAATGTATTGGCCATCCGGTACCGTATTCATTTCGGTGGTGGATCCTGGTGTGGGAACCAATCGCAAATCGGTAGTCGTGAAAACCCGCACCGGGCATTATATAGTAACACCGGATAACGGAACCCTTACTTTTATAGCTTCCTCACTGGGTATTGAAATAGTTAGAGAGATTGACGAAACAGTTAACCGAAGAAAAGGATCCGAAAAATCCTACACTTTTCATGGAAGAGATGTATATGCATA
>CAIWKU010000508.1 GCA_903913355.1 uncultured Bacteroidota bacterium
ATGGCATTGGTATTATCGATGGATTCCGGAATATCCTTAAACAGTTCTTCCATTTCGGCCTTGGTTTTAAAATAAAACTGGTCGTTGGGAAATTTGAAGCGTCTGTTTTTTAACTGCAATTCATCGTTTACAAAATCATCAAAACCGGGCGTACTTTGTTTTTCGCCTGTATTGATACATAATAAAATATCATGTGCATTGGAATCTTCCCGATCTACATAATGACTATCATTGGTAGCTATTACCGGTACATTGTATTTTTTGGAGAACCGTAACAGGGTTTCATTAATGATTTCCTGTTCTTTGATATTATGGCGCTGGATTTCAATATAATAATCTTCTCCAAACATATCCAGCCACCATTTGAATTCTATTTCTGCTTTGGCTTCTCCATGATGAAGAATGGTTTGCGGAACATAGGCCCCGATACAACAGGTGGTGGCAATCAATCCTTCGTGGTATTTCTCAATCAATTCCTTATCAATCCGGGGGTATTTGCTATACATGCCTTCAATAAACCCCAATGAAGTGAGTTTGACAAGGTTCTGATACCCGATTTTATTTTTAGCCAATAATACCTGGTGATATCGATCATCCTTTACATCTTTTGTAAAGGTTTTGGCATGCCTGTCACGCACCACATAAAATTCACAACCCACTATGGGTTTGATTACCGGTTCTGTGATATCTTTTCCATTGGCATCTTTTCCAACTACTTTTGTATTCTTCCAGGCCTGGCTCACAAAATCAAATGCACCAAACATATTACCATGGTCCGTAATGGCAAGAGCCGGCATTCCATCTTTACTTGCTTTTTTATATAATCCATCCACAGCAGCGGCACCATCCAGCAGTGAATATTGCGTATGAACATGTAAATGAGAAAACTGTGGCATGAATGATCCTTATTTGCTTTTATCCGATTACTATTCTATCAATACTTTCAGGAAGAAAAAATAAACCGACTTCAAATATCGTTAGTTATCACCTGCATACCCCAATCCAATTTTCCACATTTAGTCATTTTTTTATTGACTAAACTTATCCACATTGATCTCTAAAAAACTGATTTCCGGAAAACTTATTCGACCCTTTTCTGAATTAACCTATTCCTTTATAAATTGCGAAACTGAGTCATGCAATTAAAAAGTTTTACCATATGTGTTCTGACCATTCTGGTTTTTGCCAGTTGTCGTTCTACCAGAACGCTTAGTACAAAAGACAATAGTACTGCCAAAGTATCCGGTAAGCGACAATTCCTTGACCAGATTGAAGTAACTCCAGGCGGGGTTGTCAATTCAAATCATAAAACCAATACTGCTAATTCCAAATCAAAAACTGCCAATACTGACCAAAAATCAGGAAACCGTCAAGCTGAGGGAGTTTTAAGTAATATGAGTCTGGAGAAAGCGAATATGTTACAATTAAAATATGCAGTTTTAACCGACGCATTGGTTGAAAAATTAAATAATATTCCCTTACTGGAAGTGATTGACAGATGGTGGGGAACCAAATATTGTTTAGGTGGAAAAACCGATAATTGTATTGATTGTTCTGCTTTTACACAGATTATCATGCGCGACGTGTATCGCATTATGGTTCCCCGAACTTCTCAGGAACAATTCAATACTGCGGAAAAAATAGAATTGGAAGATCTGCGAGAAGGAGATCTTGTATTTTTTAACACTGGCGGAAAGGAAGTTTCACATGTAGGTGTATACCTGCTGAATAATAAATTTGTGCATGCCGCAACCAGCGGAGGGGTAATGATCAGTGACTTGAATGATAAGTACTGGCAACCCAGGTTCAGAGGGGCGGGTAGGGTGATAGGGAGTAAGTAGTAAGTTATAAGTATTAGGCTATTACTGCAAGAGTCTTTTTTTGAGATTATGGAACAGTTGACCGGCATCCGGGGTAAGGTTCCAGTAGAATATGCCTGCTATCATAATTGCGGAGAAGCTAAATCCGCGAAGAATTAGACCTAGCCAACCAGAAACCGATTGAAAAACAAAAAAACAAGTTAAGTACGCAACCAGACCTAGAAATAATGAATAAACTGTTTTGCGTGTAAAAGGTTGCATGTTAAATTTTCTGCGAAGGAATTCGCACCTAATAATATTATAAAGGCCATACGCACTTAGTTCAGCAAAAGCTGAACCGATGATACCATATTTCTTAATGAGAAAATAGGTAAAAGGCAGTCGAAAAGCAAGTAATACTATACCGCTATAAAAATCAAAGCGCCAGAAAGTGGAAGTGTTGATTACCATCGCATTTAATCCTGTACCCGCATCAATAATACGCACCATACCCAATACAAAAATGACGCTTAGTCCGGCTGAATATGCATTTTGAATTTTAAGTAATTGAATAGCAGGTACAATATTTAACCAAAGGTTACCGAAAATAAATAATGCCATCAATAACAGATTGATACAGGAACGTTCGTAAATACGATTGATCTCTTTATAATTTTTGTCCTTCCAGGCTCTTGATAAAACACCAGCCGATACTGCCTGGATACTTCTTTGTGGAACCTGTATTAGATTGGCAGCAAATTGGGCAAACCCAAAAATACCTGCGGTGGTTAACCCTTTTAAACTGGCAATTATTAAAGTATCGATGGTTGCGGCTACGGCTGCAATGCAGGTGCCCCCAAAAATCAGGGCCTGCATATTCATCATTTTCTTCCAGAATTTTCTTGTTACCCTACTAACCGAAAAAGTAAAATGCAAACTACCTGATCGTAAAAGATATACGAGTAACACAAGGAAAATGACTAGGTATTGAAAGGAAAACAGGTAAATAAAAACCCGGAAATTAATTACTTTAAAATAGTATAACCCTATCAATACACTGGTTATTACACGCATTCCGGTTTCTTTTAAGAAATTAGAAACAACGGATTTATGCAATGCCCAGCAGAAACTTTCAATTACAGAAAACAATAACATACCCGCTGCAAAAGGGAATATCCAATAATAATAATCAATCACTAATGGGGAACGCTCACTGAACTTCCTCACGATAAGTGGTTCAAAATATAAGCCGGACATAAATACAATCAAGAAACCAATCAATGAAGCCCCTAAACCCCAAGTCATCAAATCGATTTTTTTGACATCTAGATTATCCTTGTAA
>CAIWKU010000509.1 GCA_903913355.1 uncultured Bacteroidota bacterium
TTTACCCATCCCAAAAGCCTTCGCCAATTGCTCATCCAATTTTTTACGATCATCCAAACCTTCACCATACCTGCCAATAATCTTACCAGATGCATCTATTAGTAATGCGGTGGGTAATGAATGAATACCAAATCCATCACTGATATCTTTTGATCTGTCGTATTGACCATTGATGACCTGCAAGCCCCTTAATATATGTTTCCAGGGCAATCCATCATGCGATACGGCATTTTTCCAGGCATCATGATCCCTGTCGTCGTCTGAAATGCCAATGATCTCAAATCCCTTATTATGAAACAAAGCATATAATTCCTTCAAATGCGGATTCCCCTTTCTACAAGGTACACACCAACTGGCCCAGAAATCAAGTAACACATATTTTCCCTGAAACATGGAAAGTGTTAATTCATTGCCATTGATATCCGTAGTTGTAAAATCCTTAGCCATACTTCCCGGATTACCCGCTGCCAGTTTCCGGATCTCTTCCCCGATTTCTTTACCCGCCGGGGTTGACTGTATGGAAGTTCCGAGACGTCCATAAAATAATTGTAGTGAGTCCAACGGCAGTCTCGATACCTGAAATCTTAACTCATAAGCAGTAATAAAGGATCGTGGATTTTGCGCAAAAAATGCATAATCAATCTTTGCCAGTCTTTCTGTATAAGGATCAAAGCGGTCATGCATATCATTAAGTACATTCTTAAAAGAATCCAGGTAATTTTCCGGCATCATTTTTTTAATTGCATTTCTGTATTCATCACTCTTCTCAGTATATAATTTCGAAAGGGGTTCCATCTCCTTGATCACCGGCTCTTTCAGCCTATTCAATTTCTCATATTCAGCTTGGGTCAGAGAACCCCTAACCCGGATATTCTTAAAATCATTATACGATAACTGTATCCCAATATCCTTCGGTTCCAGAAAAAAACTGGTGCTGTTTTGTTGGTTACGCGTTTCCTCTTTCAGCATCAGATAGGCCATGGTAGGTCCATTAATCTGTCCAGTAAACCGGAACTGACCATTTTCCAACATACTACTATCTCGAACCCGTTCATTATGAATATCGCTATAATATAAATAGAGAAGTCCATTCTCTTTTCCGGCAAGGTTTCCCTCTAACCTGAATTCATTCGTCTGAGCTTTACTGATCAAGAGCCCAAAGCATCCCACCAATAAAAGAATCGTATTTTTCATTCTAAACAGGAATTTTATAAGTGTAACCCTCTGCGAAACCTCTTTTACTCATTTCTCTGCGGTAAAAACCGAAATCACCGAGTATCCGCGAATCACCTATTTTAAAAGTAAACAAATTCTCTTACCAATTATATCCTCCTTTTTTTCCCAACTCCCCCATCAATCAGTAACTTTCGGAAAATATTTTTATGGCCGATTACGATAACCTGGTAGAAGCCCTTGCCGATTTAAAATCCAAAGGTTTTACCACCGATTTTAACCTGTTATTTGATAATATCCAATGCAGCAAAACCGGTTCCAGCCTCTCCCCCTCTCAATTTGAAATTCTCGAACACCACCGCTTTGAAGCAAATACCAATCCCGATGATTCGAGCGTATTATATGTTATTGCTTCTCTCGATGGAAAAATGAAAGGCGTACTCATCAGTGCCTATGGAGCTTACGGCGAAGCCATAAGCGATGAAATGATACAAAAACTAAAAGTTCACTAGTAACGAATGATTACCACACTCCCACTACTAAATCAATAATTATGCTTGATAGACGTCGTTTCCTGGGGCTTAGCTCACTCGGATTGGGCTCTTTTTCTTTTTCCGGTTTCCGCTCTGCACCAGATATCCGCAAACCCATTGTGATTTCTACCTGGAATGAAGGGATCCATGCCAACAAAGCTGCCTGGAATGTATTGGGCAAAGGGGGGCGTGCCCTGGATGCCGTTGAACAGGGAGTAATGGTAACTGAAGCTTCTCAAAACTGTTGTGTGGGACTGGGTGCCAATCCTGACCGTGATGGATATGTTACCCTGGATGCCTGTATCATGGATGAATATGCCAATTGTGGTAGTGTGGCATTCCTGGAACGCATCAAACACCCGATTTCAGTTGCCAGAAGGGTTATGGAGAAAACGCCCCATGTAATGCTGGTAGGTTCCGGAGCCCAGCAATTTGCTGTTGAAGAAGGTTTCCCACTGGAGCCTGGCAAATTATCAGATGATGCAGAAAGAAGTTATCGTAACTGGCTAAAGAAAAGCGAGTACAAACCTGTTGTGAATATTGAAAATGGTCAAAAACAAACCGCTTACGCTCCTGCTAAACTGGAAAACGGTAACTGGAACCATGATACGATTGGGATGGTTGCCATGGATGCAGCAGGTAATCTTAGCGGTAGTTGCACTACCAGCGGTATGGGTTTTAAAATGCGTGGAAGACTGGGCGACTCACCCATTATTGGGGCGGGTTTATTTGTTGACAATGAAATAGGCGCTGCCACCGCAACCGGTCAGGGTGAAGATGTGATTCGGATCTGTGGTTCACATTTGGTGGTGGAACTGATGCGCCAGGGACTGAACCCTGAACAGGCGTGTAAAAAAGCAGTAGAACGAATCATCAAAGTAAAAGGCATCGCAAAATCAAAAGAGATACAAGTAGGATTTATTGCCATTAATAAGCAGGGAGAATATGGTGGTTATTGCATTCAGAAAGGTTTCAATTTTGCGGTTTGCTATGCAGATGATCAGAACTTTATGGTGGATGGAAAGTATATTTTATCGTAAACAACTATTACCAATTAGCTATTAACTATTTTTTTGCAAAGAAATACCATGTCGCAATCCCACTTATTAGAAATTGCTGTGTTCAATATTACTTCTGCTTTGCAGGCAGTGGAAGCGGGGGCCGACCGACTCGAGTTATGCGAAAACCCTTTAGATGGGGGAACGACTTCATCTTATGGAACATTAAAAACGGTTAGGGAAAAAGTATCCATTCCCGTGTTCCCGATCATTCGTCCGCATGGAGGTGATTTTTTATATGGCAATGATGAATTTGAAGTGATGAAGCAGGATATACGTGTATGCAAGGACTTGCAATTTGAAGGGGTGGTTACCGGTTTATTAACCATTGATGGAAATATAGATACCATCCGTACACAAAGACTGGTAGAACTTGCCTGGCCCATGGAATTGACTTTCCATCGTGCATTTGATCGGGCAAAAAATCCATTAAAGGCATTGGAAGATCTCATCTCTTGTGGTTGTAACCGGATACTTACCAGCGGGCAAGTACCTAAAGCACCGGATGGAAAAGAACTGATCAAAGAATTGGTTGAGAAAGCCGGAGAAAGAATCATCATTCTCCCGGGAAGTGGTATCCGCGCAGATAATATTAAAGATCTGGCTAGCTATACCCGGGCCAGGGAATTACATTCTTCTGCGAGAAAATCTATCCTATCTGCCATGCAGTTTCAGTCGGGCTCCATGCATGAACAATTGGAAAATATTACGGTAGATACAGAGGAGATTCAACTCATGAAACAGGCATTGATCAGCTTTGCGGTATCCTGATGAATATAGAACAGGAAATATTAAAAGAACATTCCAAAAAACAGGCCATGAAGATTGCCCTTTATGCCTGCAGTTCTAAAA
>CAIWKU010000510.1 GCA_903913355.1 uncultured Bacteroidota bacterium
CAAACTGTATCACAAAATTTTGTTCTACCCTGAATAATACGGTATTATCATAAAACCCTGAACGAATGAGTTGGTATAAACGGTCAACCCCTTTGGGCGACCAATCCCGATGGGCTTCAATAATAAAATCGCCTTTATTGGTTTTGAATAAAGCCCTGAAAACAGCAGGCGCTTTTTGGTTTTGTAGTTCATTTTCAGGAGCCTGCGCTTTTGTATTAAAAAAGCAAAACAGGCAAATAGAAAGTATATATATTCTGGAAAGGATCATTCGTATCCAGCAGATTTTATCCGCCTATTTTTTCTCCGCGCAAAAACTTTTGCCAGTCGTCCAATATCTTTCCTTTGAGTACTCTTGGAAATTTATGTTGTCCGCCCACTTTCCCTTTGGCATTCATAAATCCAAGAAATGTATCTTCGCTTAATACTTCTACCAATACTTCTTTTAACGCACTTTTTCTTTCTACTGCATAATCATCGTTCAGTAGTTTCAAGTGCTCATCAATTTTATTGCTAAGTATCTCTGCATTAACTGCATCATTGCAGGCAATATACCATTGATGGGCAAAAAAGTTTCCGTGTGGAATACCGGCTACTGTAAACTCGGGTATCGAAATATTCAGGTCTTCGCTGGCCAGCTGAACCGCCTTATTCATATTATCTACACTCAGGTGTTCGCCTACCAGGCTTAAAAAATGTTTTGTTCGCCCGGTTATAATAATCTCTGAACGTTCTTTATCAACAAACCGTACTGTATCCCCAATTAAATATCTCCATGCTCCGGCTGCTGTGCTAATCAGCAATGCGTAATCTTTTCCTTCTTCCACTTCATGAATCATCAACGCTTCCGGATTCTCGATCATATCTCCATCGTTGTTGAAATTAGTTTCGTTGAATGGCACAAACTCCATAAAAATATGTTCTCCGGTTACCAGGCGCATACCTACGGCATTTTGGCGATCCTGGTAAGCAATAAATCCTTCACTGGCCAGATAGGTTTCAATATAGGTTATGGGTTTCCCTAATAATTTTTCAAACCCTTTTTTATAAGGGTCAAAACTTACCCCACCATGAACATAAAATGCCAGATTGGGCCACATTTCATGAATATTGTTGAGCTTATAGCGGGCAATGATCATTTCGGTACACATTTGTACCCAGGCAGGTACCCCCACCAAAAAACCGATATCCCATTCTGGGGCTTTTTCAACAATCTCTTCGAGTTTTTTATTCCAATCTTTTTGTTTGGCAATTTTCTTTCCCGGTTTATAAAACGGCTGAAACCAGAAAGGCGCTTTTTTAACCGTAATACCACTCAGGTCGCCCGCATAATAGCCGGCTCCCTGTTGCAATTCCGTACTTCCCGCTAATGTGAGCCATCCTTTACTGATAGAACTATACGGTATGTTTTCATAGGTACGCAGGCTTAATAATTGTTTAATCATTACAATTTTATTCCCGCTTAATAGTTCATTCGTAATAGGCAGGTATTTGCTGGCGGCTTCACTGGTTCCGCTGCTGAGCGCGTAGTATCGAATTTTTCCCGGCCAACAGATATCCGGTTTTCCTTCAATTGTTTTATGCCACCAGTCTTTGTAAATGGAACTATAATTAAACGTAGGGACCAATTCCTGGAATTTTTTTCCGGGATGCTTGCTTAGTAAGATCTCATCAAAACGATATTGCTGCCCGAATTCCGTGAACCTTGCTTTTCTCAACAGCTTCTTAAGCACTTTTAACTGCTGGCTCCTGGGATTATTTTGCGGGAGCCGCAGGGCCTTTAAAATAGTATTAGGAAGCTTGATATCAAGAATCGCCATCGTTAGATGCAGTGTTTAGGATTATGCGAAACTACGGAAATCGATTAAAACAACGGGGCTTAACTATATTAGTCATTCCATAAAGAAAGCATCTCTGTTCCTGCCAATCCTTTTGTACCCTGTATATGAAAATGAAACCAGGCAGATTTGTCTGTTAATCGTTCCAACTCAGGCAAAATTTGCGATATCGTTAACGTGCCGATACAAAAAATGATATTGATTCCCTTAGTTACCGACAAATAGCCAGGTAGCTCGGCAAGTGTGCAGAATGCATTTTCCTTTATGGTGTCTACAGAAACTCTTTTGATCTCTTTACGAGCCGGTTGCAATTTCTTCAATAAGCTACTGATCTCGGTGTATTCTTCTGCTGTAGCAACAATCCATATAGGCTTTCTGTTTTTTGCTTTGTTTTTAGTACCTGCATCTAATATAAACAATCTTCTGAAAGAGGATACTATTCCTCCTATTGCGATGGCCGATTGCATTAATAAAGAGAATCTTTTTCCTGCCCCTTTTGTATACTGCTTTTTTACAAACAGTAACATGGCCCCATAAAACAGTTTTACATACAAAAAACTCTCTTTGTGGGAGCTTTTCCCTTTAAAATGCAGCACCGTTGTGTCGGCAAAATAATGATTTTGATATCCGGCTTCCACGATGCGATAACTAAGGTCAATATCCTCTCCATACATAAAATATCGTTCATCAAATCCGTTTAAGGATTCCAATAGTTTTTTCTGAACCATCATACATGCCCCGGCAAGTACCTGCACCGGCTGCGTAATATGCTGATCAAGATTGCCCAGTGCATATTTATTGAAGATGCCCGAGCTTGGAAACAAAGCAGCCAACCCCGATAATTTATATAAACAGGCCATTGGTGTTGGAAATGCCCTTTTGCTTTCCGGAAGAAAATACCCGTTGCCGTCAATCATTCTAATCCCTATTGCGCCCGCTTCGGGATGTTCCTGTATATAGGAAAGGCTTTTACTGATTGCCTCTTCAGGAACAAGTGTATCTGGATTCAGAAAAAGAACATATTTACCCGTACACAAGTTCAGAGCCTGGTTATTTGCCTTCGCAAAACCAAGATTAGTAGAATTACTGATAAACTTAATATCCGTGAAAAGGGGTTGTAAAAAATTCAGGCTTCCATCGGTAGAAGCATTATCAACCACAAAAATTTCCGCTGCAATTCCAGAAACGGCTTTGTTAACGGAACAAAGACATTGTTCCAGATAGTATTTAACATTATAATTTACTATGATAATCGAAAGCAACATATACTAACCGCTGGCTAAAACCTTATTCTTCATTGTAAAGTAACTGAAAGAGCGAATACTTTCCGTTCTATACAACTTATCTATCTAAAATATTTCGGAAGGGTGCTTGTGTTTAGTACTTTTGCGACATGCTAAAACATACCCTACTCAAAGCGGTTGAAGCCGGAGCCGCAGAAATGAGCCGGTTTTTCAACGGGCAATTCATAATAAGTAACAAAGAAGGAATGAATAACCTGGTTACGGAAGCCGACCACGCTTCTGAAAAAGCCATTTTTGAAGTGATTCGCCAGGATTACCCCGATCATTTTATTTTGAGTGAAGAATCAGGCGAGATAATCCAGGACTCCACTTTTAAGTGGATCATAGATCCGATTGATGGTACGGTTAATTTTGCCAATGGCATACCGATCTGTTGTGTAAGTATTGCGATTGAAGAGGCCGGGCAAATCATATTG
>CAIWKU010000511.1 GCA_903913355.1 uncultured Bacteroidota bacterium
CCTGTGCCACGAGCTCCATATTCGATTTATGGTTGCCTCCAATCATTCCATCTGAAACCACAGCGGATAGTAAGGACTCAATTCCACCTAATAATGCAATCGTAAATGCAGGCTGGATTAATTTTTTTATAATGGCAAGATCGATATGTGGTATCACCGGACTTGGCAATGAGGAGGGGATGGCACCAAACCTGCTGCCAATGGTCTCTACGGGTAAATGGAATAATTGCATGGCAGCGGTGGTTACCAGAATAGCAATCAATGAACCGGGTACCCGATGCGTAACTTTTGGCCAGAGTATAATAATGGCTACTGTTATTACAGCAATGACAACTGCATAGAGATTGACCGATTGGATATGTGTGAAATAGCTTTTCCATTTATCGATAAAATCTGCCGGAACTGCACCCATTTGTAATCCCAGAAAATCTTTCATCTCGGATGAAAAAATAATCAGCGCAATACCACTGGTAAACCCGATGATCAAGGGATGGGGTATAAATTTAATCACAGCGCCCAATCTGGCGAAGCCCATAATGATAAGCATTACCCCTGCCATAAAAGTGGCAATAATTAATCCATTTACCCCAAAACTCTGTACAATACCATAAACGATCACGATAAAAGCGCCAGTCGGGCCGCCTATCTGTACACGACTACCTCCCATTGCTGAAATGATAAATCCGGCAATCACCGCAGTAAATAAACCTTTCTCCGGAGAAACACCGGAAGCAATGGCAAAAGCAATGGCCAGAGGTAAGGCTACTATCCCTACAATTAATCCGGCCATCAGGTCTTTACCAAACTGCTGGCGGGTATAATTTTTTAGTGTATCAAATAACTTGGGCCTGAACATGATAAATTTTTTATACAGCATCTGCTGTAAGATGGAGCCGGATACGATTCAGCAGCACCCTGCTCAGGGTAATATTACTCCACTGCTGTGCATCTTTTTTCATTGGGTTACATGCATTAATGTCTGCGAGTACACTCTCAGCAAAACTGATAATGGTTTTACTTTTACTATGAATGGTTTCAAAAGAAGTAATGGCTTCTCCGATGATTTGTGTTACTTCTTCCTGAGATACAGCAAAAAGGATATTATTAATGTGTTTTGCTTTGTAAGCATCCGATAATAACCACATCTCTCTCTGCTTGTCTATTGTATCCATGTTTTTTATTTTAGGGATCAGCTCTGAAATTTTTGAACCTCCTGTAAAGGCCATTTTTGAATGGCAGATCTCATTTCAACTTTGATCCAACACTTGAGCAGGTTATTTATATCTGAATCCACCATATGAAATCCTTGTGGTATTTCATCATCCATGCTATGAAAAGTTACCAGGCGGGTACCAATCGGCTTTTTTTCAAGTTGTCTGTATAAATAGCGGTTATAATAATTAAACAATTCACTGGAATAGGCAATACTATCGTCTATTTGCCCGCTATCCGCAATATTTTCAAAAAATGAATTGTAGAAATAAAAATGATCGTATTTCCGAAAATCCAATTGTGTGAAATTTCCATGAATAAAAGAAACATTATCCAGGTAAAGCATATCTCTTGCCTGTTCTGCCTGTTCAATCAGATTACTCCTTTGTTCTACCCCGTAATAAAAAGCATTGGGTTGATAATGCGCAGCTGCAAGACAAAATTTTCCTACGCCGCTACCGATATCCAATATTTTTGCATTGCGTTCTGCCGAAAGAAATTCAGCGGCTTTTTTCGCAACTTCTAATTGAGTCCAGTGCTTTCTGGCAAGTGCCTGTATAGGTGTTGAATATAATTGATCAAACCTGTCATCAGATAGAAACCATTTTTCTATATCGCTCGTTTTTTCGTTTAGCTGCATCTGATTTCCCATTAAGAAACTGACTAACTGTTTTGTTAGCTGAAGTGGATTGCATTTTTCTATAGCAAAGTTACCATTTATATTGCCTGCAATGGGTATACCTTATCACCTGAAAAAGTGATATTTATCAATTTTAAATGGATAAATTTGTTTCCACTATGAGCATCACAGGTCTTTTTCCAATTGATAAATGGGATTTTCAAAGCGAATCCATTTTGGCAGATCTTCCACCCGCAGATCTGGAAATGCTCTCTACGCATAGAACCGAACAGGTATATAAAAAAGGGGATATTATTTTTAGAGAGGGTGCTTATGCGGCGGGCATTTTTTTTGTTGTCAACGGGAAAGTAAAAAAATACAAGGTTAACAAAGAAGGGAAAGAGCAAATTATTTATGTTGCCAATACGGGTGAATTAATCGGATACCACGCCATTCTTTCCGATGACAGATACCCCGATTTTGCTGCTGCCCTGGAAGAATCTACTATTGCTTTTATTCCCAGAGAAGATTTTTTGAAAACCTTAGGCCAATCAGCCCTATTAAACAATCGATTGTTAAAAACCCTGAGTCACGAGTTTACTGTATTAATTAACAGCCTGACAATGTTTGCTCAAAAATCAGTACGGGAAAGGCTGGCCGTTCAATTAATTGTTTTAAGAGAAAAATATAAAGTAAATGCCAAACCTGGTATGCCAATAGAAATCAATATGAGCCGGGATGATCTTGCCAGTCTGGTGGGAACTGCACGGGAGAATGTGGTAAGAATGCTGACAGAATTTAAAGAAGAAAATATATTGGAAACGAGGGGCAGAAAGATTTTGATACTTGATATTAATAAACTGATCCGGATTGCAGATTATAAATAGACTCAGTTTTCTGCAAAGCAAGTGACTGGTCATGATTGTTTACCAGTATTTACTATTCGCCTCTTATACTTAGATACAACCATTAATACAATCCGTCTTGCGATCGGTTCCGACTATTTCTATTTTGTCAAAAAATCATTTTATGAATAACCGGATATCGTTGATTGCTTGTAAATGGGGGGTATACATGGGATTGTCATTTTGCTTGTATACGCTCATGATGTGGTTAACTCATCTGGATTCAACCTGGTATCGGTTTGGAAGATTTTTAGATATTGCTATCATCCTACTGCCCATATTGCTTATATTCTATGTTTTGAAATACCTCATACGGAATGAAACATTTTCTGCATCTATTCCCAACCGAATGCTTGTTTCGATTGTGATTGGGACGGTATCCTACCTTATTTATGACCCCTTTCTATGGCTTTACCACCATATTATTAATCCAGATTGGTTTTCTTATGTAATTCAGTTTACAGAGCAACAATTGAGAGAAGCACATACTGATGAATCACTCGTTAAAACCCGTATCGAGGGCTTACGATTAGCCAATCTGGGATCCGATCGATTTTACCGATTAGGTACTTTTATGGCTTCTGGTATTATTCTTCCCATGCTTATTTCTTTGCTTTCACTGATTTTTATCAGGAACAAAGCAGGGCTTGTGAATAGTCAGACAACTCGAAAAGAAAAGTAAAAATTCCCGGTTCTATTTAACGGCTATTTGTTGTTGTGATTTATTTCTTCACCAGCATAATGATTGATCCGATAAGAGTTAATACAATCACCAGTTTGCGGTATTGCATTTCTTTTATTTTACCTACCACCCGGATACCCATC
>CAIWKU010000512.1 GCA_903913355.1 uncultured Bacteroidota bacterium
AGCCAAAAGCCAAAAGCCAAAAGCCAAAAGCCAACATTCCCATGACCCAACAACCAAAAAATATCGACTACCTAATCATCGGCCAGGGAATTACGGGCAGCTTTCTCAGCAGGGATTTGTATCGGGCTGGAAAAAAAATATTGGTGATTGATGAGAACCAGCCATTTTCTTCATCGAAAGTGGCCAGCGGTGTTATCAACCCGATTACCGGGAGAAGAATGGTGAGGACCTGGGAGATTGAGAAAGTAATGCCTTTCGCAGTAAAAGCGTATACTGATTTTGGAAATGAATTGGGGGTTGATTTGGTTGAGCAATGTAATATCCTGGATTTTCATCCGACTCCGCAAATGGTATTGGCTTTTGCGGAAAGACAGCCTATAGAAAAAGAGTACCTGCGTTTTCCAGAGAATACAGATCAATGGAAACAATATTTTACTTATGATTTTAGCATTGGGGAAATTAATCCCTGCTGGCTGATTGATATCAATTTACTTCTTAAGAAATGGCGGCAAAAATTATCAGAAAAAGGATTATTGTTTGAAGAAAGATTTCATTTGGAAGATTGTACCATTTCGAATGAGCAGGTGATCTATAAAAATATCATCGCCGATAAAATTATTTTTTGTGATGGTGTTGCCGGTTTTAGTAATCCTTATTTTCAAATGCTACCCTATGCGCGGAACAAAGGTCAGGCTATCATAGCCAAAGTACCCGGATTACCCCGAAACCATATTTTCAAACAGGGAATCAATATTGTTCCCTGGCAGGAGGATTTGTTTTGGATTGGCTCCACCTATGAATGGGATTTTACTGATATACAACCCAGTCCCGATTTTCGTAAAAAAGTGGAGTACCAATTGCATCAATGGTTAAAACTACCTTTTGACATAGTGGATCATATTGCATCGGAAAGACCAGCCAATATGGAGCGCCGACCATTTGTAGGTTTGCATCCTGTAATGGAATCTGTAGGTATTTTTAATGGCATGGGTACAAAGGGATGTTCTCTGACCCCTTATTTCTCACATGAGTTTGCAAATTACCTGGTCAATGGTTCCTCACTAACTCCCCAGGTTGATGTAAGGAGGTTTTCCAAAATTTTGAGCGGCAGGAAATAGTGTTTTCCTTATTTTTAGTCAGTTGACATCTCAAATTAACCAGCTACTAAATAATCATCATGGCTACAAAATCTCCTGCACCTACGGAAACTGCTTATAGTATTCCGCTCAGTTACCGTAAAATGGAAAACCTGCATATCGTGTTTTGGTTGCTTAAGGATATCTCTTGGTGTATGGTATGGCGCCCACTGGGCATTGCCATGATTTTCCCAACCCTGATTATTTCTATTGTGATTGCATGGAGAACCCGGCAATTTGTTTCTGAACTCTGCCACAATGTTGCAATAACCATCTGGATCAGCGCCAACTCTTATTGGATGATCAGTGAATTTGCCGGTTTTGATACAAAACCTTTGTTCACCCATTATACCTATAAACACCTGGCTATTATACCTTTTGGCATAGGTTTACTGATTCTGGCCTTCTATTATGTATACTGGAAGCCCTTACATAAAAACGAACTTGAAACCATGTAGCAAAAAATTGCAAAAAAATTTGTTTTTACCGCTCATCAGATAGCATTTACCACTGGTGAAACCGCAAGTCCCGTTTAACCCTGTTAGCCTTTTTAATGCGCTACCGATAGATATATCTTTATGGGATCAAAGTAAATGGAGCCTCGCTCCCATGTAATATGAACCTTTTGCTCGACTACCTGCTCTTTCGTTTTCGCCAGCATATTAAACCACCGGGCTTTTAACCCTTTTGTTCCGTAAACATTCAGATAAAGATATTTTTCGTTAATCGTAATCAATGAAATTACCTTCGGGTATTCTGATTACATTCACGATAATATTTATCTTTCAGTCATCCGCAAATAAGCGGTAACGGAACCGTATTAACCATTTTGAAATTACCTATTTATGAATAAAAACATGAAACCTATCGTATTAGCGATACTGGGAGCCGCCGCTTTATTTTTTCTTTTTTCCTGCGAAGACAAGCAGAATGAAGACATTACACAATCAGTCAATAAATCAGGATCGATTGAAACAGCTGTTCAGGTTGAACACCTGGATAGTCTGCACGATGTATTAATCACATCGCATAAAGTTTGGGCTGATAACCATGAAGTAAAAACTATTTTTTACAGGGATACATTACCCTCTCTCGGAAAAATAAATACAACTGCAGAAAATGCAGATGGTGATACCAAAAATGTGCATGTGAAAAAAGATTATGAGATTTTTATCACAGTAAAGTAAAACAAGAACAGATGAAAAAATCCAAATATATTGAACTGGTATTGATCACCGCAGCGTTGGCTGCCTGTAATACACCGAAAAAAGATTGGGAAGAAAATAACCAGGTACACTTAAGAAGTGATACCACTGCACCCTATACAACGGTTCATCATTATTATGGTGGCGGCGGCATGGGTAATGCCCTTCTCTGGTACTATGCTTTCCGACCCTATGGTAATTATTATAATGGCGGTTACCAAAGAGCCGGATACTATTCCGGTGGAATCAGTGCCTTCTCTAACCTGGGTACCAATGGATTCAAAACGGCCGTGAGTCGTGGTGGATTTGGGAGAAGTGGTTTTAGTGTAAGCAGCTAGATACACTAAGTTCCCACTATTATTTAATTGATTTCTTAATGAAAGTATCACATGAAAAGAATAACCACTGTCCCCAGGAATAACTGGCAATCGGCAGTAGAAGCTTTGGGTTTTGGATTTCATACTACAACGGTTCCTTATTGGGATGAGTCTGTTTATTATGAAATGGAAATGAATGAAATTCTGTTTATTGAAAAAGCCACCGCTGAACTCTGGGATCTTTGTCTCGGTGCTGTTCAACATGTAATAGATAATCACCTGTATTCCCAATTTGGTATCCCTGAATGGGTGATACCACAAATAGAAAATAGCTGGAATAATGACCACCCTGCTATTTATGGTCGGTTTGATCTTTGCTATAAAAACGGACAGGTAAAACTACTCGAATTCAATGCCGATACACCTACCAGCTTATATGAAGCGGGGATTGTACAATGGTTCTGGTTACAGGATTTTGATAAGACAAAGGATCAATTCAATAGTATCCATGAAAAGCTGATTGCTTATTGGAAATACTTACAGAATTATTTGCATGCCGGACCAGTTCATTTTAGTTGTTTGAAAGAAACGCTGGAAGACCTTACCAATACCGAGTATATACGGGATTGTGCGATACAGGCCGGACTTGAAACAAAACTCTTGTTTATAGATGATATTGGTTGGGATTCGGTCAATAACCAGTTCCTTGACCTGGAAGATCAACCCGTAAAAAATATATTCAAACTCTATCCCTGGGAATGGCTGGTAAATGATGATTTCGGAAAAAATATTCCGAATGATGTTAACCAGGCATTCTGGATTGAGCCTGCCTGGAAGATGATGTTATCCAACAAAGCCATCTTACCCATACTCTGGGAATTATACCCGGATTGTCCTTATCTATTACCTGCGTATTTTGAAGAAGGTAAATTAACCGACTATGTCAAGAAACCCATCCTCTCCCGAGAAGGCGCCAATATTGATATGGTCATGAAAAATATTTCTCTCCAGAAAACAGAAGGAAGTTATGGAGCAGAAGGATATATCTACCAGGATCTATTTACCCTTCCCAATTATTCCAACCATTATCCTGTAATCGGCAGCTGGGTAATCGGACAACAACCCGCTGGCATAGGCATTAGAGAATCAGATAGTTTGATTACGGATAATGTGAGCAGGTTTGTGCCACATGTAATTAGTTAATTTGAAAATGTGGCAATTTGAAAATTTGAAAATTTTTTGTCAGTGTTTCATATTAGAAATGAAGTAATACTAATGTAGAAATCATAACCATTTTCAAATTGCCATATTTTCAAATTAAAAAGTTTTCACTCTCGCCGCAAGCAAAGTAGTCCCAAATCCTAAAACCGCTATCAGTGTGAATGACCAGCGGAGGCTGAAGGCCTGGGCGATCAGGCCGATTAATGGGGGACCCATCAGGAATCCGAAAAAACCAATGGTGGATACGGCTGCGAGGGCCATTCCGGGCGACATAGTTTTGGATTTTCCTGCAGCACTATACACAAGGGGGATTACTGAGGATACTCCGAAACCAACAAATAGAAAGCCGATTGTGGCAAGTATAATGGTTGGAAAGAGAACAGCAATCAATAATCCGGTTGTGATAAGTATGCCACTTGCTTCCAATACTTTACGGCTGCCGAATCTGGTAACCATAAAATCGCCGATAAATCTGCCGGAAGCCATGGTGCCCATAAAAGCAGCATAGCCTAGGGTTATCAGTTCTTTGGGGGCTGCGACTACTTTTTGGAAATAAACCCCACTCCAATCAAACATGGTTCCTTCGCATACCATACAGCTGAATGCGATCAGTCCAAGTTTCATTAACGCACTATCTGGTCTTACAAAAACCTGTTGACTCTCATGTCCATGATCTTTTGCGAGAGCAAAACGTTGAATGGATACTAATAAAACAAGACAGGCAAGCCAGATAATCGCAAAATGATAGAAAGGTGAAAGGTCTTTGGATACCAGGAAAGTACCAATGGCTGCACCTGTAAAACCGGCCATACTCCAGATACCATGAAATGTAGCCATGATAGAACGACCATAGGATGCCTGCACACCAATTGCCTGTGTATTTACAGAGATATTACAGAGGTTTCCAAATAATCCAAATACTAATAATACAGAAACCAATTGCCAGATACTAACGGTTGTACCAATCAGTATCAAAATCAATGGATAACAGGTGACTGCGATGGTAACCATCTGTTTACTACCATATTTTGCTACTAACCAGCCTGAAAGGGGTAAACTGATCATAGAACCCACTGGTAATGCAAATAAAACGCCCCCCAAAGCTGCATCACTTAAATGTAGTTTCGCTTTGATATCCGGGATACGGCTTGCCCAGCTGGCAAAACTGATTCCGGCAATGAAAAAAAAGCAGGCTACCGCTATTCGGTTGGCTTTTTTAGAAACCGGCTGATTCGTCATAGATACAAATATGAACCAAATTCAGAGTTTTTCACCCTTTTCCTTGCCAAAATGATCCAAATAAAGCCGCTTGGGCCAATTCATTTATATTTGCCGCCGGAAGGCCAACCATCAGAAACAGATGGTTGGCCTTCCGGATTAACTATTGAAATCAGAAATCGTATGTATCGTTCGCACACCTGTGGAGAATTGAAAATTAGTGACGTTACCAAACAAGTTACCCTGGCGGGTTGGGTTCAGACTATCCGTAAATTCGGGGCCATTACTTTTGTTGACCTTCGTGACCGTTATGGGATTACCCAATTATTATTTGGAGAGAGCCTGAATACTGAGCTGGATGCTTCCCCTTTGGGAAGAGAGTTTGTGATACAGGCTACCGGAATTGTATCTGAAAGAAGTAATAAAAACGCTAATATCAGTACCGGAGATATTGAAATAAACGTTACGTCTTATAAAATACTGAATAAATCAGCTGTCCCTCCTTTTACCATACAGGACGATACCGATGGAGGTGATGATTTGCGAATGAAATATCGTTTCCTCGATTTGCGCAGAAATGCAGTAAAGAAAAACCTGGAATTACGATATGCTGTAAACAGGTCTGCCAGAAATTATTTACATGAGAACCAGTTCATGGATATTGAAACGCCTTTCCTGATTAAATCAACTCCGGAAGGCGCAAGAGATTTTGTAGTACCATCCAGAATGAATGCTGGTCAGTTTTATGCACTGCCACAGTCTCCTCAAACGTTTAAACAATTATTGATGGTAAGTGGCTATGACCGCTATTACCAGATTGTAAAATGTTTTCGGGATGAGGATTTGCGTGCCGACAGGCAACCGGAATTTACCCAGATCGATTGCGAAATGTCGTTTGTTGAACAGGAAGATATTCTCTTGATGTTTGAGAACCTGATCAAACGGATATTCAAAGATGTAAAAGGGATTGACTATACAGAGTATATAGAAAGAATGAGTTGGGAAGAAGCCATGTGGCAGTATGGAAATGACAAACCGGATATCCGTTTCGGAATGAAGCTGGCCAACCTGAAATTTCCTTTACACAGTTTCCCCAATAAAATAGCGCATTTACAAAGCTCATTGATTGGTGTAGGTGATTGCGGTTTTTCTGTGTTTGATCATGCAGAAACGGTTCTGGCCATCGCAGTTCCGGGATGCAGTGAATATACTCGCAAACAGATTGATGAATTAACAGAATGGGTTAAACGTCCGCAGATTGGTATGCAGGGAATGGTGTATATCAAATGCAATGCCGATGGTAGCTATAAAAGCAGCGTGGACAAATTTTTTACCGAAGACAAATTAAAGGCGATTGCAGATAAGGCAGATGCTCAGGCAGGTGACCTTGTATTCATATTAGCTGGACGCGAAGAAAGAACCCGTAAAGCAGCCAGTGAGTTACGTTTGGAAATGGGTAAGAGATTGGGACTGAGAAAAGAGAATGAGTTCAAATTATTATGGGTATTGGATTTCCCGTTATTTGAATATGCAGAAGATGATAACCGCTGGGTAGCCCGGCACCATCCCTTTACTTCTCCAAAACCTGATCATATTGCCGTGATGATCAATAATAATCCTTTGATTGAACAGGCAGATAAATACCTGGAGCATCCATATGCCAATATTAAGGCCAACGCCTATGATATGGTATTGAATGGAAATGAAATTGGGGGTGGTTCTATTCGTATCTATCAAAGAGAACTGCAGGAGAAAATGTTTGCAGCTTTGGGTATGAGTGAGGAAGAGGCTTTGCATAAATTCGGGTTCTTATTGGGAGCTTTTGAATATGGTGCACCTCCGCATGGTGGTATTGCATTTGGGTTTGACAGACTTTGCTCAATACTGGGTGGTAGTGAAAGTATCCGTGATTTTATTGCTTTTCCTAAAAATAATAGCGGACGTGATGTAATGCTGGATGCTCCGAGTACGATTGATGATAAGCAGTTTGAGGAGTTGCAGATTCAATTGAATTTGAAATAAATTGTATTGATTACTACAAAAGGCCTGCCAGAATTTGATTCTGGCAGGCCTTTCATTTTACGCAAACGCTTCCGGGTATTTTCTTTCTGCTTCTGATAAAATTTTTTCAGTTGTAGATTGATAAGCTAGCGAAACCAAATAAAGAATGATAAGCGTAAGCGCTGACAAGAAAAAAATAGGCTGGGTTAATGGTTTATCATTTTCTAGCCAAATCATATTGTCCAAATGCCTGTAATCCAAGGAAAATAAATAACCATATAAATTAAAAACCATATTAAAATATGTGAGAGACAATGCTGGAAAAAATCTTGCATTGCTGGTCAAAAGCAATTTGCCTTTTGCTTTTTTATGCCTCCTGTAAAAATATAAGGCTACAATAATTTCTTTTACCAGGAATGCTAGTGGGAGAGCAGTTAAAAAAATCTTCTGACCCACTGGATTAATATACCCTCTTATAATAAAAGCAACAATAATTAACGTAATTGTAATCATGGCTTTTGGCCAGGTAAAAAAAGAACAGAAATAATTCCACCGCATTTTCCTCCATTTCCGTACTACAAATTGAGCCTTTTCAGTTATTATTCTTGAAAATCCCATAACCCCAAAACCTGCGTACACACTATTCAATGCATCATTAAAAGACAAATGCGGGTTTTCAGATAATTTTTCTTCAATTGCATTCGCCAGATGGTCCACCAGTTCCATTTGAACATCATAAAAGCGTACATAGTGCTTTTCGCAGAATGAATAAAGCTGATCGATCTGTTCTTTTGTTAATTCCTGTTTCATTGGGCAAATGCTTTAGGATAGTTTTCCATTATCTTTTTATAAAAATTCCTTTTTGAATAATTTACAGAACAGGATAATATGAAAAAAAACATTGCAAACATTAGCAATCCTTGCATGCTTAGGATCATTTGATTGGTTATTCGCCATGCCAGGCCAGTAGAAGAAGATGCACTAGTCCTATATAATATAAAATAGAGAGCTAATGAAAGCTCAATTATCCTCACTATATATTCATAACGTGTTTTTATTTTGAAACTTAACATCGGAACTAATACGTTATCTTTAATAAGTCGTGCTTCCTCAGATGGTGGTTTTTGGTACCAGGAAATAAAAACGATAATACTAGCATAAGAGATTAATGGTATCCAAATACCAATCCAATTGACCAAATAAGGAAATAATAAGCAATAGATAAAGGATGCTACTGTTAATGATAATCTGGGAGGTGTAAAAAAAGAGAAGAATTCATTCTCAATCATTCTCGACATCTTATGTGTTAATTTCCTTCTCTCACTCTTCACGATAGCTGTAAACTCAGCATCCGTAAATTCATTTCCCACTATACCTAATGCATTGGAAAAACTTAAATCTACCTCCAGAATTTGCTTTTGTTCAATCATATTAGCTATATGGTCAACCAGTTCCATTTGAACATCATAATACTTAACCCCCTTGGATCCGCAAAAGCTTGTGATTTGATTAATTTGCTCCTGTGCCAGCATATCAGGCTAATTTTGGGTTGACAATCAATTGAAGACTATGCATAAAAATCTTTAGCTCTTCCATGGCCATCGAAGTTTGCTTTTTTCCTGCCTTGGTCAGGCTATAGTATTTACGTACCCGGTTACCTACATTTTCCAGCTCGGTTTCCAGTATCCCCTGCTCTTCCAGTTTATGCAATAAGGGATATAATGCCCCCTCGGTAATTTGCAATTCACCCTTAGTAATCTCTTTCACCATCTGGGTAATCTGGTATCCATACATCCGGCCATTATCTTTTAGTAACCGCATGATAATGGGCTCCAGGCAACCTTTATACAAAGTGGATTTATTCATACCCAAACATACATAAGTTTCCAATACATAATCAAATTATGTATACTTTTTTTTATTCTGCCCCTATTCCTGTACGATTTATTATTTTTTCCCTTAACTTGTACTTGTTGCTTAGCCCAAACCGGGTGGCAACATTTTTATTTGTATCTGACCCTACAAATTGCCTGTATATGAATGGAGATTTCCTTTTCCAGCAATACCCTACTGTGTCTCATATCTGGGATGAGATGAAAGACGAAGCTTCAGTTCGGCAACAATACCAGTCCATCTACGAAACCGTCAGCAAACTAAAACTGACAGATCTGGAGCAGAAAGACAAACTGGCCAGTGAACTTTTCATGAGCCAGGGAATTACGTTTACTGTATATACCGATAATGAAGGTATTGAGCGGATATTCCCTTTCGATATCATTCCCCGCATTATTACTGGTGTGGAATGGGAACATGTTGAAAAAGGAATCAAACAAAGACTTACAGCACTAAATCTTTTTTTGAAAGATGTATACAATGATCAGCAGATCATAAAAGACAATATCATTCCTGCGGCGTTGGTAGCTACCTGTCCCCATTTTACCAGAGAAGTATTTGGCATACAGGTACCTTATGATATCTATGTTCATATTGCCGGCATCGATCTGATAAGAGGAGATAATGGTAAATTCTATATCCTGGAAGATAACCTGCGCACCCCATCCGGCGTATCGTATATGCTGGAAAACAGGGAAGTAACCAAACGCATCTTTCCTGATCTGCTTGCACAAAATAAGGTGAGGATGATCAATAATTATCCCCTGATTTTACATGATAACCTGATTGCATTGGCACCCAGACAAATTGAGAATCCGGTAGTAGTATTACTCACTCCGGGTGTTTTCAATTCTGCTTATTTCGAGCATACTTTCCTGGCCAGGCAAATGGGTATCCAGTTAGTGGAAGGAAGGGACCTGCTGGTAGATAATCAGAAAGTATATATGAAAACAACAGCGGGTTTACAACAGGTGGATGTGATTTACAGAAGAGTAGACGATGAATTTCTTGATCCGCTGGTTTTTCGGAGCGATAGTGCTTTGGGTGTTCCAGGGTTGATGAGTGCTTATCGGAAAGGAAATGTGGCTATTGTAAACGCACTGGGAAATGGTGTTGCTGATGATAAAGCTGTGTATGCGTATGTTCCGGAAATGATCCGGTATTATCTGAATGAAGAACCCATACTTTCCAATGTTCCCACTTACCAGATGAAGAATGAGGAAGAAAGGCAATATACTTTTGAGAACATGACCAATATGGTAATCAAGGAAACCAATCAATCGGGTGGTTATGGGATGGTG
>CAIWKU010000513.1 GCA_903913355.1 uncultured Bacteroidota bacterium
CAGGATCAGTCGATGGATATTTTTTTATAATGTCAGCCTTCGTATAGTCCGATACGGTAATCACAGAAGCCGCTTTTTGTAAAAACCGGCGCGTATATAACCTGTAAAACCAACGGTGAGAAGCCGCTATAAACTCCGGGTAATGCAAGAAAGCCAGGTCATGAACGATGAGTATCTGTGGTATTGGAGTACTAAGACTGCAAAACCCATAAGGCTGTATCCAGATATCCGGCTTCATCGAACGCAAAGCCAGGGAGGATTTTATATCATACCAATATTTAAATGCGAGTACATGGCGGGCTTGTGGTGAAACGATAATGGGAATAATATTGGAACTGAAAATAAACTCTTCGGAATAAGGGCGGTCAAAAACGAAAATAAATTCATGTTCGGGGTGCTTTATCACCAATCGGCTCAATATTTCTTTTGCATAATGGCCAAAACCTTCCAATTTGTCTTTTTGCAGAAATATAGCATTAACGGCGATACGCATAAGCAACAAAATTAAGCCGGTATTTATCAAATAGTGTTAAAATAATCGGGTTACTATATAACCTGGCTTTATTTTTGAATAATAATATACATTATGCTGAAACGACTAATCCTGTTTTTTTGTCTTTTTGTTGTGTATGAATCACATGCTGCAGACTCTCTTCAAATCGTTTTTTCAAAAACCATTACCAAAACAGGGGATACCCTTGATTTCCGATGTTACCTTCCTTTTTTTGCGGAAAGCAAATTAACCAGTGCTACCTTAAATCTTTGGATTGAAGACCTGGAAAAAAAGAAACGCTGGAAATTTCGTTATCCAATTGTAAATGGGGAAGTGATCGGCTCACTGGCTATTGCCAATACAGTTCCGGATGGCAGATATGCATTTAATTTCCTGGTGCAACGTGGCTTTTTTAAAGTAGGGGGCGAAGTGAAAGACCATGATAAAAAAGAAACGGCTATCAATTATATGATGATCCTCAGGAATAACAAAGGCTCTTATTTTGATAATGCAACCGTAGATGCCGATGGTCGATTTAAATTAAAGAGTACCCTTTTCCAGGACTCTGCCTATTTTATTTTTTCACCAGTAAAAAAAGTCAGAAATAATTATCTCTCTATCAAAATAGAAACACCGCTTGATTCCGTTTTTACACCCGTCTTAGCAGCCACCCGATTTATTACAGTAGGAGAGGAAAAAAATGCAATAGGTAAAAAGAATGATACCAGTCGCTATGCTTTTCAAACCACTGAACCCATCGGCAATGAAACATTACCCGGTGTTACGGTTACCGGTAAGTTCAAGAAAAAAGTACAGCAGTACGATGAAATGTATTCAAGCGGTTTGTTTAAAAGAGATGATGTTATGTTATTTGACGGATTGGAAGATGATGAAATTTCGAGGTATCCAAGCCTGTTGCTTTTTTTACAAACCAAAGTACCCGGACTTACCATCACTACTGACGCCACAGGCCAACAGGTAGCTAAATGGAGAAATGAAGTAGTTGAATTGTATATAGATGAATTCCGGATGCAGCCTGGTGATGAGGGTTTTGTAATTCCTTCAGAAGTGGCGATGATCAAGGTGTTCAGGCCACCTGCACAATTATCTGCATTTTCAGGCGGTGCTGGTGCTATTGCCGTATATACTAAGAAAGGTGATTTTGCGAATAATCTCCGGAACAAACACAATTTTATCGTGCGGGGATATTCTCCGTTTGACGGGGATTGGAAATAGTTAAAACGGTTAGCGTAATCTCTCGCTAACCGTTTTAGTTACATTTATTTTTGTTTGGCCGCCCAGGTATCCATTTTCTTTTCCAGTACATCGAGTGGCAGGTTTCCGTCTTTCAAAATAGCATCATGAAAATCGGATATTTTGAATTTTGTCCCTAATAACTCCGCATATTTTGTTCTTAACTCCCGAATTTTCAAAGCGCCGATTTTATAGCCCAATGCCTGAGCCGGTATTACCATATATCTTTCTATTTCAGCAGTGGCTCCTTCTTCACTGATGGGTTCATTATCCATCATATATTTAATCGCATCTTCTCTGGTCATGCCTTTTGCATGCATACCCACATCCACCACCAGGCGAATGGCCCTGTGAATTTCATCACCCAAAGCACCAAAATATTGATAAGGGTCAGTATATAATCCCAACTCTTTTCCAAGACTTTCACAATACAATGCCCAGCCTTCTGCATAAGCAGCGTTTCCCCCAAATCGTCTAAATTTCGGGAGTTTCTCATTTTCCTGCTGCAGACTTACCTGATAATGATGACCGGGTATGGCTTCGTGTAAAAACAAACTTTCCATTCCACTGGTAGTATTGAATTGGGTGGCATCGAGTATGGGAATATAGAAGATCCCAGGCCTTGTTCCGTCAGCACTACCCTGATTGTATTCTGCGCTCGCACTGGCTGCGCGGAAAGCTTCGGTCTGCCTAATCTCAAAACCAGTTTTGGGCGTATGACCAAACATTTTTTGCAGGTTAGGTTGCATTTTCTGATGAATTGTCTCAAATGCATCCAGAATCTCTTTCGGAGTTTTATACGGTCTGAATTTTTTATCTGTTTTGAGGTAAGCAAAAAAAGCTGTCAGATCACCTGTAAATCCTGTCTCATTTTTTATCCGCTCCATTTCTGAACGGATTCGTTTTACTTCTGCCAGGCCTGTATTATATATTTCATCCGGGGTTTTACTTGTAGTGGTTTGCTGCCGTATCAGGTATCGGTAATAAGCATCTCCCCATTTGGGTAAACTATCAATTCCGGTGCTTGTTCTGGCTTTGGGAAGGTATTCATTCTGTAAAAACTCAGCCAGTTTTTTAAAGGGAGGTATTATGTTTGTATTGATTGACTTTATATACAATGAAGTCAGTCTTTTTTTATCGGCATCACTAAATCCGGCAGGTATATTGGTAATGGGACCATAAAAAAGACTTTTCTCAGCATTTTCTACCACCATGGATTGCATTTGCGGAATCATTTTTACTACAATGGCTTTGGGTAAAACATAGCCAGCATCTATCCCCTTCTTAAAATACACGATTGTGCTGTCCGCATAGGCCGGAAATACTGACATTCTTTGTAACCAGTCATCATAATCCTTTACCGTTTTAAAAGGCTCAATCACACTCCCGCTTCCCATTTGCCCAAAAACAAGATGCGCGCTTTGAAATTGGTTTAGTGGAAAATAATTATCATGAAAGGATAAGCCTTCGAGGTTAATGGCCATTTCGCGGGAGAAGGCATCAAAACTCAATTTATCATTATCGTTCAGCGCATCCCGGTCAAACTGAGCAATATAAATACGGTAACGATTATAAAATTCTTTAAGCTTCTCTCTGTAAGAATCTGTAAAATCAACATACATTTTATCATTATACCGGTTATCGCCGCTTAAAGTAGCTTCTATTGGAAAAAACTGCAATCTTTCCTCGTAATACTTATCTAATAATACAGCCAACTCCTTATTGTCTTCCCTGGTTTGGTTGGTATTACTGAGTTTACACCCCACTAACAAAACGATCGCAGATAAGAAGAGAATCACTTTTTTCATGATAAATAGTTTACCCGGGTAAATTAGACAAATAAGTGCATCCGTTGATGCGATTATTTATGGATAAGTATAAAAACCTTTTCCTGTTTTACGACCCAGTTCATTCTGTTTTACTTTCTGCTCCTGCAGTAAAGATGGGCGTAAACGATCGGGTTCCCCCAATGCTTTCCATACGATCTGGCTAACCCCGAAATTGATATCCATACCTATTAAATCCATCAATCGGAAAGGGCCCATTTTAAAACCCGCAGATTCCAGTGCAATGTCCACGGTTTCAACAGTGGCCAGTCCGGCTTCAACCAATCGCATCGCTTCCAGGTAATAAGATCTGGCTACACGATTAACAATAAAGCCTGGTGAATCATTACAAACTACCGGTATCTTACCCATCTTTTCTGAAAGAGCAACGAGGGCCTGAATAATTTCCTCCTCTGTATCTTCTGTTCTCACAATTTCTACCAGTTTC
>CAIWKU010000514.1 GCA_903913355.1 uncultured Bacteroidota bacterium
CGTGTGCCCTGGTTTACTAGCGAACTATCTTTTGCCAAAGCTTCGGTAGTATATTGGTTGCTGGTAATTTTATGGTCGAAGCTTCCATCTGCCATAATTTTTAAGGAAGAAGTCGTATCGAAAGTTATATCATATACAGTACTTGCTCTGTTACGGATGATACGATTATTGAATTTTTGAGTCTGGTTATTATAATAGAGTGTATCCGGTAAAATGGTTTCGGTATTGGTATTATTGGTGCCATTTACGGATAGATCGAGGATCTTATAATTTCCATTGAAGGATTGTTTATCATCTGCCCACTTGTTATTATAGTGAACTCCGCCTGTTTGCACTTTCGGATAACCCTGGCCGTTATAAGTTCCCCCCCAGTTTTCTAATCCATCATCCCCGGATGAAATAGAGATAACACCATTTCCGCCATCATCAAACTGTATATTGGTAGAATTATCGCCATAACTGCGCTGGTCCTGCCAGTTGAGTCCTACTTTACCGGTATTGGAAAAAATGCCATAAAAAGAAAGCTTCTCTTTTTTGCGAAACTTATTAAACATCAACTGGTCATTATAAAACTGGTTGGTACCGGCCCCTGCATCAATTTTTCCAAAATAACCATTCTTTTTATCGTCTTTCAGTTTCAGGTTTAGTGTTTTTGTTTTCTCGCCATCATCAATACCCGTGAAAGTTGCCTGGTCGCTTTTTTTATCAAAAACCTGCACTTTATCCACCATATCCGCTCGTATATTCTGTGTTACGAGGGTGGGATCATCTCCGAAAAATTCTTCTCCATCCACCAATACTTTCTGTACTTTTTGTCCCTGTGCAGTAATCTGTCCGTTTTTATCAACCTGGATCCCCGGTAACTTCTTCAATAACTCTTCTACAGTCGCATTCGGTTGTACATGAAAACTATCGGCCCTGTATTCTGTGGTATCGCCTTTTAACTTGATCGAACCAATGCTTTGTTTTACTACCACTTCTTCCAATAAATGGGCTTTGGTGATCATGGCGATATTTCCAAGATCAAGCAGGGTAGTATCCTTTACTGTGATGGTATCCGTATAATCTGCATAGTTCGGAAAGGAGCTTAGCAATACATATTTGCCAGGGGGAAGTCCCTTTATTTCAAAATGCCCCTTTTGATCGGTTCTGACGAATTTGACTAACACAGAATCTTTTGCCCTTAAAAACGATACCACAGCATTTGTAAGATTTTGTTTGTTCAGCGTATCTGTTATGTTACCTTTAAGAGTGGGTTGTTGTGAATAAGCGGCCGAAAGCGCAAAAATAGACAGGAGAAAAAGGAATAGGGTTCGGTTTTTCATGAAAGCTAAGCAGTTTGTCGGGTTAGATGCAATGGAGTACAATAATCCATAAATGAGTTTATTTAACTAAATATTTAGTTGTAAATTCATGTTAAATAAATTTGCCATTTGAAAACCATGCAGTTATGCCATTGAAAACAGAAAAAAGAGAAGGGAAACTGGAGAAAGTTGGAAAACCAGCTGTTAAAAAATATGAAGAACTCCATTTTGTAGATACACAACAGGCGGTATGGAACTATTCTCTTTTTAGTGATGAAGATATCCGGAATTTTCAAAAGGGAACCCATTATCGATTGTATGATCATTTTGGAAATAAGCAAATTGAAGTACTCAATACCCCGGGTACTTATTTTTCTGTATGGGCACCGAATGCCACATTTGTTGCGGTAGTGGGCTATTTTAATGATTGGAACAAATCATCACATCCATTAAAAGTAAGACTGGATAATTCTGGTATCTGGGAAGGGTTTATTCCCCATCTTTCATCTGGCGAAGCATACAAATACCATATCCATGGTTTTAATGGGGTGAAGCTTGATAAAGGAGATCCATTTGCGCATTTTTGGGAAAAGCGCCCGTATACTGCA
>CAIWKU010000515.1 GCA_903913355.1 uncultured Bacteroidota bacterium
AACCTGTACTATTTAAAATAGTTTACAAAGCACAATTTGTTGCATTTTGAATTTTATATATTCTTAGCGGCCATTGCGGTTCATTGCGTCCTTTTCACTCCCGTTTTTACTAGCATCTGGAAAACCAGCACCGCAGGGAGCGCAAAGAACCGCAGGGAACGCAGGGGAAGAATGAAATTAACTATCTAGTACCCTATTTTGATAATTTTCATTTGCAAGAATTACCATGTACTAAATAATCTAATAGCAGAATATGTTAGTTATTAAACCAAATGGCTATTTATATTCTCCGAAAACTTTCCGAAGCACATCTGATATTTCACCGAGGGTGCAATGGTTTTCAACGGCTTCAATGACAACGGGCATCAGGTTTTGGGTTCCCTGGGCGGCTTTGGCGATAGCATTGAGTGAGGCAGCCACTTTTTCCTGGTTACGTTTTGCTTTTAAAGTAGTTAATTTCTGGGTCTGGATGGTTCGTATGCTATCATCTATTTTAAATCCGGGGATGGGTATTTCTTTGTCAATCGTGAATTTATTTACGCCTACTATTACTTTCTCACCGCTTTCGATATTGCGCTGGTAAGCATAGGCACTGGCGGCAATTTCTTCCTGCATAAAACCTGATTCGATGGCTGAAACACTTCCCCCCATGGCATCAATTTTATGCACCAGCTCCCAGGCTTTTTGTTCCACTTCATTGGTCAGTGATTCTATAAAATAACTACCGGCCAAAGGATCTACTGTATCCGGAACACCACTTTCAAAGGCAACGATCTGTTGGGTTCTTAAAGCAATGCGTGCGGCTTCTTCGGTGGGCAGACTCAGGGCTTCGTCATATCCATTGGTATGCAAACTTTGGGTGCCTCCTAAAACTGCAGCAAGGGTTTGTACGGTTACGCGACAGATATTATTCAATGGTTGCTGGGCAGTAAGGGTTGCGCCGCCTGTTTGCGTATGAAAACGAAGCATCAGGGCTTTTTCATCGGTGGCGCCCAATTCTTTCATCATCACCGCCCACATTCTTCGGGCGGCTCTGAATTTGGCCACTTCTTCAAACAGGTTATTATGGGCATTGAAGAAAAAAGAAAGCCGTTTGCCAAATACATTACTATCCATCCCTTTTTCCAAAGCGGCCTGTACATAGGCTTTTCCATTACTGAGTGTAAAAGCAATTTCCTGCACAGCGGTACTTCCGGCTTCGCGTATATGATAGCCAGAAATAGAGATCGTATTCCATTTGGGTAATTCCTTAGCACACCATTCAAAAATATCGGTAATAATGCGCATGGAGGGTTTGGGTGGATAGATATAGGTTCCTCGTGCCGCATATTCTTTTAAAATATCATTCTGAATGGTGCCCGTAATTTTGTTCAGATCAGCACCTTGTTTTTTAGCCAGGGCCACATAGAATGCCAATAAAATAAAACCGGTTGCATTGATGGTCATGGAAGTACTTACCTGTTCCAGTTGTATACCCTGAAAAAGGGTTTCCATATCTTCCAGACTATCGATAGCCACACCTAC
>CAIWKU010000516.1 GCA_903913355.1 uncultured Bacteroidota bacterium
ACATAAAGTGGCCCATTTGGATATGGGTAGTATGATTAACTCAATTGCAAACCTTGATAACGATTTGCAATATAATTTCTAACTAATTCTTTTCTTTAAATGTAGCACGCCAACCCTATTTATAAAAAATATTTTTCACATACACACGCGTACAAATCCCTAATACCCCACAGTATTTCCCGCAAGTATAAATTCACTCCTGATAGTCAATTCATTACACGCCCAATTCACAATTCCCGTGGATAAATTCCTTGTTATAAGCCTATTAGCATTTAGGCTACTAAAAATAAATCACTAGTTATAGTAATTTGGTTTTTCAATCAAATTCTATAACTATGAATTACCAATCATTATCCCCACAAATGTTTGAAGCGATCACACCTGCAAAACTGATAGACCATTCAGTAATTGCAACTGAAACCAGAACGCAGGTATTAAAAGATGCGGCAAGACTAACCGTAGATTTAATGGAAGCTTTGCTCCAGGCAAAAAATCAAAAAACACAGGTAGCATTTATTAATGCCACAAAGATATTTGTGGTTACCCTTTGCGCTAAAATTGAAGCGTATCGAAAAATGCTGAAAGAAATGGACATGGAAGAAGCGGTTAAACAAGACTGCTTTCAATTTTACCAAGCCCTCGAAGCAGATTTATTATCCCTGATGGCTTTTCTAGAGAAGGATTGCAGGGTAATAACCGATGGTGCCCAACCAGCAAACAGCACCAAGCCTATTCAAACCAATTTAAACGTGGGTCAGTTGGCCCTGTTTCTGCGGCTGCAGGTTGAAGCCGGCATTATACAAACCGAAAACAGACAGGAAGTAATTGAACAAACCCGTACCTATTATAAAACCGTGCGGGCAAAATCGCTTAGCCAGGAAAGCATGAGTAACAAATTCTATACACCCGATCCGGCTGCTGTGTCTATTTTGCGCACTTATCTGGTAAACATGCTGAATGAATTAAAAAGATTGTAAAATTTACCCTATTGGCAAATGCGCTCAATTTTCGGGTTTGCCATAAGGCCTAATTAACAATCCTTATATCCCCTTCATGGCTAAGCACCATTTCCGGTTTTCCGTTATATTCTTTTATCAAACCTGTGGCACATACTTTTTGGTTATTGTAGTATAGTTCAGGTTTCTCTTTGAAGTTGGCACGGTCGGTGCCGAATATAACAATCGTGAATGGGCTGGCCGGGTAGGCAGCGCCGAGGTTTAAAAATGTGGGTTGGCCATTGGAGCTTTCCAAAAACCGGGTTCCGAAAACCTTATCACAAACCGTGATTTTTTGACCCATATGGTCTTTGGCCTCGGCGGCTGTTACCGGCTCTTGAGCAGGTGCTTGTACAGCGGATTGCTTAGCTGGGAGTGTTATGGTATTTACCGCCATCGCTTTTTCCAGTATAGCAGCCAGGCGGATAGCGGCTTTTAATAACTGATTCTCGATAATAGGTGTGGCTTTTTGAACATAGGCTTCATCAAGTGTGCTATTAGAAAAAGAATAGATCTGGTCCAGATAGGCACGGGATTCTGCAATCCAGGCTGCCGGATTGGTAGGTTTCAGGCTATTAACCTGTGCGGCGCTTAGTTTGGCATATTGGCTAAGGATGGTTTGTGTGTTTATATGCGCTAACTGTATAATACCCCCATCCCATACCGAATGCAGGTTGGTGATCCGGCCCTCTAAGGAAACGTTTATGCTATTGCCGCCCTTATCGTTGCCATAACCATCGTGCAGCGGTTGGTGTATATCGCCCAGCAGGTGTATCAGTATCTCTAGGTCCAGTTTAAAATCTGTCGGGGTTTTCCCTTTCTCCAATTCATTGATCACTGTATTCAGTTCAGTGTAAATATTGCCTTTCTGAAAAGGGTCCAACTTATCACCTTTCTCAATATTAATATAGTGGGTGGTGCTAAGGTATTGGTAGGCATTATTCCCGCCCCGCTGCTCATCCATCCAGGTGGCGGCATCATCAATTGAAGTATTACCCAGGGCTTCTTTTAGTTTTTCTTTGGCACCAGGGCTGAGCAGTTGGAAGGCTACTTCCGCTACTATATGGTGGCCGTCTCGGCTCCAGGCAAAAGATTGGGTTTGTAAGGTAAAGGTGCAAAATGCCAGTACTAGTAGTTTGAGCTTTTTCATTTTCTGGGGTTACTTTTTCCGACAGCAAACATGGGGATTCTTTTTCAATAACTCGGGTTAAGTTGATTATTTGTCAATTTTGGATTGAAAATAGTGTCGGTGAACTTACATATCAGATATATTAAAACCCGAATTCCTTTAACCGATAACACACTCAAATATACCCACCACTTTTACGCAGCTTGTTTCATCCTCATATATTTGAATCTCTTTATACTCTTGATCATATGAAAGTGGTTTCAAAATTATTGATAGATGGCTCCAATGATCCATTTTATTAATCTTCTGACTTGAGTATTCTTTTACGGTATAACCAGAGCCAAAATCAGGATCCTGAATACTTGAATGTTCTACCAAAACAATTTTTCCATCTCGGCTTCCGCCATTATCCTTTCTGAATAAACAAATTGAGCCGTTTGGAATAATTTTATTCATTGATTCGCCAACTATTGTACAGGCAAATAAATCTTGGGATGGTTTATATCTAGAGGGTATTGATACCCATTCACAATCCGATACGTTTTGTAACTCGCTAAAGTTGCCAGCCGCTGCCTTTAAATTATAAAGTGGTATTGAATTAATGTATGGTTCTACATTAGACTTCATCAAAATCTTATTTTCCCTTTCCTTTTTAAATTTAACAATATGCTGTGCGAAATAGTCCCTTAGTTCTTTATTGCACACATAAACA
>CAIWKU010000517.1 GCA_903913355.1 uncultured Bacteroidota bacterium
CCATTGACTATTAGCTGTTGGCTTTTGGCCGTTGGTTGTTGATTGATTTGTGTAGCAATAAATAAATTTCACTTAGGCCATTTTCTCAATAGCCAATGGCCAACAGCTAATAGCCAACTACTTACCTCCCAATCGAATTCCCATAACCTACTATCATCACAGAAGCAACAATAGTAAGTATTCCCACGGTAATGGTTGTTTTTGTTTTACTGCTTACGCCTTTCCATTCTTTCAATACCATACCCCATATATTGGAAACAAGGATAATAAATGCCATATGCAGTATCCATGAGCTTGCTCCGTTACCCATTTTACTTTCTCCCATTCCGTAAAAAAAGAATTGGAGAAACCAGGTAGTACCGGCCAGTGCAGCAAACAGGTAATTTCCTTTTAAAGGAGTTTTCTGATTGGTATAATCCCCATAACTTTTATTGCGGATATTCAATAGTATACACCATATAAAATTAGTAGTAAGTCCACCCCAAAGCAGCACTACATAAGTTACATTATTACTAAAAAGAAAATTACCCTGCCCGGGATTAGCCAATTGCCAGGTATGATTCGCTACTTCAGCCATAGGTTTTCCTGCTTCGATCCCAAAATTAAAACAGGCACTTAAAATACCGGATATAGTTGCAACGATCAATCCCTTTACCAAATTGAATTCCTTGACGGATTCCTTCTTTTTCTCGTCAGAAAGTTCTTTTTCTTTCAGCATACCTGCCCTGCCACAGATAAATATTCCAATCAAACAAACCAAAACACCTAATAATACCATTCTCCCTCCTTCACTGTTTGCCATCTGCATGAAACTTATCTTCCCTTCATGCGGCTTGAAATTATAATAAACAGAAGGAATCAATGCACCAAATGCAGCGCAATACCCAAGTATAACTGAATTACCCAAGGACATACCCAAAAATCTAACCCCTAAACCGTAGGTCAATCCCCCAATACCCCAAAGAACACCTAAACAATAAGTCCACCAAATCACCTGTCCATCCGTTTGCCTGATAATTTCTGCAAAATTTGGAATAGTCAGATAAGCTGCCAAGGGGGGCACAATCAACCAGGAAAATATTCCCCCAATCAACCAATAACTCTCCCAATGCCAGTCCTTCACTTTCTTAAATGGCATATAAAAACTACCCGAAGCAAACCCACCAATAAAATGAAAAATAACCCCAAGAATAACTCCCATAAATAAGTTTTAGAATAGTTACCTAATAAGCAATCAAGGAAATAAATCTGCCGGTCAATCTAAACTCCCTTTCACATTTTCATCCCGGATACATGGGATGAATTTTCAAATTTTCAAATTTTCAAATTGCCACATTGTTTTATATGCTATCTCAAATTATTTTATAGTCAATCCTCTAATCAACTCCACCTCATCCTTCCTATAAGCCGATCCGTCTTTCCAGAATATATCATGAAACCACTCAATGGGTTGTCCGCCATCTTTCATAGGGGTACTCCATGCGTAAATAGTATTGGTTTTTCCGTTTACAAAACCCCAGTTGATGGCTCCTACATTTTCTTTTTGGAGAATGGGAAGTATATTGGAGAACCGGCTATTACGCAAACGGGCCATATATTCTGTACAAATTAATGGCCTACCAAATGATTTTAATACCTGGACTACCCTAAGGTGTTCTGCAGGTTCGTCGTAATTATGATAGGTAATGATATCAGAATTTGCTATCTGGAAAGCATTTAATTTTTCAAAACTCCAATCCCATAACCCAATACTGATGGGCTGATCCGGATTCACTGCTCGTGCCCATTCCACAATTTTCTCCAGTAAGGAAAGTGTTGAATCTTTTTTACTGCTATTACCTGGTTCATTATATAAATCCCATAGCAGAATACGCTTATCATGCGCAAAACTCGTCATCACATCCTTTACATACTTTTCCAATTCTGGAAATAGAGTTACATCATTAGATGCGGGCTGACCAGGATCCTGCATCCACCCTGAATTATGAATACCTGTTTTCGGCTCAGGTTGCTTGCCGATTTTTGGGGTAGTATTCCAACAATCATCGAAGAAAACGAATAAAGGCTCTATCTTATGCTTTTCTGCAATCCTCAGAAACTGATCCACTCTTTTCTTAAACCCCTGTGGATCTTGCTTCCAGGCCAGACTATGCAAGAAAACACGCATCGTGTTCATACCTATATTTTCTGCCCAGCCCAATTCTTTGTCAATTGTCACCGGATCAAAAGTATCAGCCTGCCACATTTCTAACTGGTTAATAGCAGTAGCCGGAATATAATCGGCCCCTACCAACCATTTGTGCTTCGCATACCACGCGTTGGCCTTTTCAATACTCCAAACCTGTCCTTTAGATTGCGCCTGTAAAGATTGGGCAGCAAATACGAAAACTATCAGCAACCAAAAAATTCTTACCCCTGTAATATCCTTCATCTTTTTGTAGTTTAGTTCCCAACTGTGCCTTGGTGTCTTGGTGTGAGATTTTATTGCACACCAAGGCACAAAGGCACGGTTTTAGTTAGTTAATATTTTTTTCAATCTTCCAAGTGCTTCTATATAATAATAATCCGCATAGGTTAATGGCATATCCACTTCTGAATTGCCCGGCAAACTCCCAACACTATGTTTCAGGATAAACCCTCCATTTGTTCCCATTGCCGCTGTATAGGCTGGCGTAGATAGGTTTTGCAGGATCTGCTCTGCCACCGACAAATATTTTTGACTATTTGCTTTTGACACATATTTCTCCAATTCCAGCAATGCAGAAGCAATGATAGAAGCTGCTGATGCATCACGAAAAGCATTGGGTATATCAGGCGCATTAAAGTCCCAATACGGAATTTTATCTTTAGGAA
>CAIWKU010000518.1 GCA_903913355.1 uncultured Bacteroidota bacterium
TGATCGTTTTTAGTCCTTTTTGTTACATCTGAATTAAAGTATAGTTTTTTATAATTTTCACCACCTTTTGATAAAGCATTAGGAGTTGAACACATCCAACATTTTCCAATTATTCTTTTACCTATTCTAAGACATGTTTTGGTAACACGCCAATTTTCAATAACATTATTTGGGCGAATCCATTTACCTGATTCATCGTGAAATAAATATATCAACTTTTCACTATCAAAAGAGTTATTGTCTGTATTTTTCCAATCAATAATAGTATCAAGTCCATCTACATATTCTTGTTGTGCTTCATACATATTTTTTCTTGTAATCTTTGATGCAGGAACTCTAAATGATAATTCTGTTTTAGGTTTATCCATACCATCCATTACAGGTTTAAAAAAGAATGGATATGAATTATAAATATTTACTACTTTTCCGGTAAATAAACTTTTAGCATCTGCTCCTGTTTTAGAAAGCAATCCTAAATGCGATTTACGTGCTAATGTACCGATATTATCTGTTTCAGAAGCTCCCATAAATGATGCCCCCGAACGTCTTATTTTAAGATAGTTCATCCCAAAACAACGTGGATCTGCTTTACAGGCTTCCCAAAATAAAAACAATACCCTATTTGCTTCTCTAAATTCAGGATACCCTACATCAATACTTGCCCATTCTAAATACATCCAATGTGAACCTGTAATATATGTTGAAACTCCATTATTCATAAAGAACATACCATATTCTCTATATTCATATTGTTTCTCAATATAGTTTACATTTTTGTATTTATTTATGAGTCAATTTAAAAAAGAGAGTTTGCAATTGGTCGGTGTTATTGAGCAGAATACGATAGATTCATATCCTGAAAAAAAGAACAATTAATGGAATCCTGGAAAAAAATTTACACTACCCGAAACCCTGCAGAAGCCAGTATTATACAAGGCATGCTCGAAGAAAATAATATACCCGTTCAGATCATGAACAAACAATCCAGCAGCTATCTCAATTTTGGGGATATTGAACTGTATGTGCCAGCACTTTTAGAAGAAACTGCTAAACAACTCGTGGAGCAGAACCTGTTAAATTAAGAGAATAGGCGAAAGACAAAAATAAAAGGATATCAGCTATTGCTTTTGAATTTTATTTTACCTTGCTGTTAATTATACCTCCAGATCATGGCTTTCAGTTTTCAATCCTTTAAAACACGCACACTTACCGCAATTGTTTTTGTAGTGATTATGCTTGGTGGATTATTATGGAACCAATGGAGTTTTCTGCTATTATTTTCAATAATACATTTTGGGTGTTGGATTGAATACCAGAAACTGATAAAACTGATTGATGCGGATTATAAAGAAGTAAGTACTGTTCATCAATATGCGATCATGTTTATTGGTTGGGGTTTTATGCTATGGATGACGAATAGCAACTATCAGATTGGCAGTTGGTCGCTTTCAGACATTGGCTGGCTCATACTAACCATCGCATTGATTGCTTTTGTAGTGAATGAGTATTTTATCAATAAAAAAATACTCTATCAATTGACGGCGCATTCTTTATTTGGCTTTATCTATATTTCTTTAAGCTGGGGACTTATGATGCAATTATGGGGAAATATGGATCATAAAGTATTTGCAGGCGGGCAGGATTGGCTGATGCCGGTAATACTGATTACTTCAATATGGATCAATGATACTATGGCCTACCTGGTAGGCTCATTTATTGGCAAAACGCCTTTCTCTGCCATCTCCCCTAAAAAAACATGGGAAGGAACTATTGGCGGGGCCATTTTGGCTGTGCTGGTAATCAGTGTTGGGGGAGTATATATATTTCATTTTCAGGCAAAACCATTATTACTGATAAGTATTACTGCGGCCATTGCCGGTACTACAGGGGATTTGCTGGAAAGTAAACTGAAACGCATGGCGGGAGTAAAAGACAGTGGACAAATCATGCCCGGTCATGGTGGCTTTCTTGACAGATTTGACTCCTTATTAGTAGCGACTACGATTGTTTCTATCGTTTTTTACTTTTTCTGGTAAATAAAGAATTCGATTTAGGATAGCCATTCTCAACAATCCGTTTTACATTTGCCGTTCAACCATTTCCAATGACAATTCATAGAGAAGGATACAAAACGATTGCCATCACAGCCCTGCTGTTTGGATTACTGAACCTGGTTTCATTTAGTTTTTTAAGTCCAATACTCCCCTGGCTGGCACTGGTGTTTTTTGTAGTTACCCTGTTTATTTTCGGATTCATTATTTCTTTTTTCAGAATCCCCAATCGGGTACTAACTATTGATGATAACAAAATCATTTGTCCCGCTGATGGTAAAGTAGTGGTTATTGAGGAAGTTACGGAAGTTGAATATTTTAAGGATAAGCGGATACAGGTAAGCATCTTTATGAGCCCTGCCAATGTACATGTAAACCGCAATCCTATGAGCGGCGAAGTAATTTACAATGCCTATCATAAAGGAAAATACCTGGTTGCCTGGCATCCCAAATCTTCTACAGAAAACGAAAGATGGAGTGTGGTAACCCGTAATAATCATGGGGAAATTCTATACAAACAGATTGCAGGAGCATTGGCTAAGCGCATCTGCAATTATACCAGTGTAGGTCAGATGGTGAATCAGTGTGATGAGTATGGTTTTATCAAATTTGGGAGTCGGGTGGATATACTTTTGCCAGTAGGTACAAAAATAGAAGTTTCTCTTAATCAAGCAGTTAAAGGCGGGGTAACGGTTTTGGCGAGTTGGTAAAACCGTGTTTGGCAGACTTTAACGAGTAGGAATCAGGATTTCAAGGGAAAAATGATAACTTTATCAAAGATTCATTCATTTAAATAAAACGATTCGTATGAAGAAAGTATTGGTATTAGCTACAGCTGCTTTCCTGTTTACAGGAATTGCATTTGCAAATCAGGGTGATGGTAAGAAATGTGCCAAAGGAAAAGATGGTTGTTCAAAGGAATGCTGCAAAAAAGCGTCTGATAAAAAAGACACAAAAACTTCAGCAACCAAAACAACTGCTACCAAGAAAGCGTAATCTTTCAAAAATTTATTGAGCCATTGCTATTTGGAATTTTTTCTAATAAGTAATGGCTCAATTTTTTTATACCTGCCTCCCTACAAAATATTTTCCAATTCCTTCAAGTGATACACTACAAATGTTGGGGTAATATAGGGTTCTACATTCAGGTGATTAACAAAAATAGTGTCCATACCCGCATTGATGCCACCTTGTATATCTGCATCCAGGTTATCGCCTATCATAATACTTTCTGATGCTATTGCCCCGGCTTTATTCATGGCATATTCAAAAATTTCTTTGTTGGGTTTTAAGCTGTTACTGGCTTCTGAGGTAATCACCTGCTCAAAGAACTGAGCAAGATTTGCCTGCTGTATTTTATGGTGCTGCACTTTTTCAAAACCATTGGTAACCAGGTGCATCCGGTATTTCTTTTCCTTCAAATAAGTAAGAATTTCTATTGTGTAAGGAAATAAACTCTTTTGTTCCGGCAACTGTTCTAAGAATTGAATTCCTAGGCTTCGGGATAAAGATTCATCGGCCAGCTTAAAATCCAGCAGGGCCAGCCACATCCTTTTCCATCTTAGCTCGTCCTGCTTGATAAACCCCTTGGTATACCGATCCCATAACCTATGGTTATGGTAAGTATATCTTTCAAAAAACTGGTTAAAATCGGGAACACCTTTACTGGCAAGATCATTGGTTTCAAAAAGATTGGCCAGCGTTTTACGGGAATTGGTTTCAAAATCCCATAAAGTATGATCAAGATCAAAGAATACATGCGGGTACTTCATCCTGCAAAGTACGAACTTGTTTTATGTACCCCATTTGCTATGTAAAAAAGTTCTTACTTCGTAGTTATAATACTGAGTTATGAATGTAATTATCACTGGCGCTTCAAAAGGGATTGGTAAAGCCATTGCCCAGGTTTTTGCCGCTGAAGGCAACCACCTTTTTCTCTGTAGCAGGAATGAAAAACAATTATATGATACTATTGCTTATCTGCAAACCAGTTACCCGTATTGTAAGGTTAGTGGGCAAATTGCAGATATGGGAGTCAAAGATGATATCCAAAGATTTGGTGAGTGGGTACTTGCATCAGGTACCCCTGATATTGTAATCAACAATGCGGGCAAATTCACTCCCGGGTCCATATATGAAGAGGCCGATGGCATTTTGGAAGAAATGATTACTGTAAATCTTTTTAGCGCGTATCGCCTTACCCGAATACTTTTACCTGCCATGATTCGGGCTAAACAAGGCCATATTTTCAATATTTGTTCGATTGCCTCTTTACAAGCTTATGCAAACGGAGGCAGCTATAGTATCAGCAAATTCGCCCTATTGGGATTCAGCAAAAACCTTCGTGAAGAATTAAAACCTCATGGAATTAAAGTAACGGCAGTTTGCCCCGGAGCTACCCTAAGTGCCAGCTGGGATGGCTTTGATATTGACCCAAAACGCATTATGGAAGCTGCTGATATAGCTAAAATGGTGCTTGCCGCATCACAACTTTCATCAATGGCTGTTGTAGAGGACATAATTTTAAGACCACAACTGGGTGATTTATAGGTAGTTCTCTTTTATATTTCACTTGGTAACAATTTGTTTACACACGCATCATATTAGCATAATACGGTTTTGGCGTTTAAGTAAAAACTATTGGAGAGTTTTGCTAAACCCAAACCTGTATGGAAAGACGTCCGGTAGATGTAGTAGTAATGAGTGACCTTCATTTGGGCACTTATGGTTGTCATGCAAAAGAGATTGTAAATTATCTCAAAAGTATTCAGCCCCAAATCCTTGTCCTTAATGGCGATGTCATCGACATCTGGCAATTCAACAAAAGATATTTCCCCGTAGCCCATATGCAGGTATTCAAAGAGATCATGAGTCTTTTGAGTAAGGGCACCCGCGTTATTTATATTACCGGCAATCATGATGAAGTGCTTCGAAGATATAGTGATATTGAAATGGGGAATTTTCAGTTAACCGATAAAGTGGTAATGGAAATTGATGGTAAGATGACATGGATATTTCATGGAGATGTTTTTGATGCAACCACGAAAGGAAGTGCAAAATTACTGGCGAAATTAGGCGGGCATGGGTATGATTTGTTGATTCATATCAACAGTTTTATTAACTGGTGCCTGAAAGCCATGGGTAAAGAAAAAATGAGTTTTAGTAAGAAGGTTAAGAACAGTGTAAAAAAAGCAGTAGCATGGATTGGCGATTTTGAACAGACTGCGGCAGAACTGGCGATTGAGAAAAATTATGATTATGTGATTTGTGGTCATATTCACCAACCACAAAAAAGAGAAGTAGTTACAAAGAACGGGAAAGTGATGTATCTGAATAGTGGCGACTGGATCGAGAATCTTACGTCTCTCGAGTATCATCATAACGACTGGACCATATACCAATATGATGAAAAACAGTTTGCCTCTGTAACTACTCCGGTTGTGACCATGGAAAAGAAACTGCCACAATTAAATGTGGTAACAGATGAGGTAGCTTTATTTCTTCACTCTTTAGCAATGCCGTCATGAAGATTCTTTATTCCATTCAGGCAACCGGGAATGGCCATATTAGTCGGGCTATGGAAATCATGCCTTTTTTACAACAATATGGCAAGGTAGATGTATTCCTGAGTGGCAGTAATAGTAACCTGCAACCTAATTTACCGGTTACCTACCGCAGTAAGGGACTTAGTTTATTTTATGGAAATACTGGAGGTCTTGATTATTGGAAAATGTGGAAAGAGTTGAATCTGTATCGTGTTTTGAAGGAAGCCAGAGAACTACCCGTTGAAAAATACGATCTGGTGTTAAATGATTTTGAAAGCATTACTTCTATAGCTTGTCGCTTAAAAAAAGTGCCTAGTATTGGATTTGGCCACCAGGCAAGCTTCCGTAGTTCATTTACACCCAGGGCTGATAAGAAAGATTTTGCGGGAGAATATATTTTAAGACAATATGCTACAGCTTCAGAATATATAGGCCTTCACTTTAAACAGTATGATCAGTTTATCTATTCTCCCGTAATCAAGCAGGAGATACTCAATGCACAACCAACGGACCAGGGGCATATCACTGTTTATTTATCGCACTATAGTGATGAAGTGGTTGTAAAAAATCTGCAAAAATTGAAGGATATCCGTTTTCAGGTATTCTCTAAAAAAATAAAAGAGCCTACTGTATCAGCGAATGTGACTCTTTTCCCGATAAGTAATGATGGGTTTACGAATAGTCTGATACATTCTCATGGCGTAATTACCGGAGCAGGCTTTGAAACACCTGCAGAAGCCCTATATCTGGGCAAGAAAGTGCTGGTATTACCTATCAAAGGTCAGTATGAGCAGTTGTGTAATGCAGCTGCCATGAAAGAATTCGGCGTGGTGGTGATTGACCAGATAAATGACAATTTTCACGAGCAGATGGCTCATTGGCTTAGCTCTCCTGCAACTACTCCATTGAGTTTATCTCATAATACTTATCAGCTTGTACAGATGGCTGTTGAAAAAGGCAGGTCTTTGCAGAAAGGCAACGCCATTCATACCAGCGGGTTATTATCAGAAGAAGATCTGGTGGCTATGTATTAGATATGTATGATTTTTTCACCCCTGTGAACATCCTAGGAAGGGGCTTGCATAGATAAATCAATCAGCTAAAAATTATCTCCTGATAATAGTACCTGCCAGGCATCGGATATTTTCCCATTATTCAAAAGATCTGCGGCATACAGATGCAGTTCTTTCTCCATTTCTGAAGGGTTGATGCCATAATATTGAATGATGTTTTTTAAACGTGCATCAGTAAATGCCGGATTGATAATTGGTAAAGAATGAACATTAGCCAGCATACCCAGATGATTTCCGCTTAAAAATTTGCTATTCCGGATACTTTCGGGAATCGCATCTACGCCAATACCAATCTCTCTATTGGGTTTCTCTACTTTGAAAAGATTACGCCCATCAATTTTGCAATACCAATCTCCTCCTAATCTCGCTACCAGTTGAAATTTTTGCTGATCAATTTTACCATCCTCCCCCAATATACTTTCATCTACATGCATACAGAGAACTTCAGCAATCACCAATTGACCGGCACCGGCAATTTCACCAAGACTTTTTATTTCGATGACCTTACATTCCAGCTTCACTTTGGCTTCTTTAACCATGGGCGGACTAACCAGTGAAGCTTTTTCTTTGGTAAACCCTGATTTAACAAACTCATCTACTCCTTTGGCAAATTCGCAACTCGATAAACTCATTTGCTGCACCATATCATAATCAACCAGATTAATAACACATTCCGGAATTTCCCTTACGTTTTCTAATGTGTGTTTTAGCGTATTATCTCTACCGCGTCTTGCAGGAGAAAAAATAACCACGGGCGGGTTATTCGAAAATAAATTGAAAAAGCTAAATGGACTAAGATTTACATTTCCTGATGTATCTATGGTGCTGGCAAAGCAAATGGGTCTGGGTGCAATGGCGTGTTGGAGCCAGTTTTGTTTTTCTGATACAGGGATTGTAGAAAGGTTAATCAACATAAAAATATTTTTCTCTGCGGTAAAAAGATCAGGGCTTATGTTTCTTTGCTAGAATAGAAAAATCCGACTCCTCCGCAACAACTATATTTCGCAA
>CAIWKU010000519.1 GCA_903913355.1 uncultured Bacteroidota bacterium
AAACTCCCCTGTTAGTATAACATCATCTTCTGAAAATCCATTAAGAATTTTGATATCTTTGTTTAATACAACTTTATCATAAGCACCACTTGGATAAGTGCCATCAGGAATCTTAAAATAAAGAGACTTTATCGGAAAGACTAATTCAACTAAAGCATTTCCAGAATTTATAAGGGGGGCATCGCTCCCGTCTCCTTCCTCTGCTTGATATTTCTTATTATTTTTTTTCTTTTCATAGCATAAAACATATTCTATTGTTTTTCTAGATTTTTTAGCTAAGCTAGGTGGAGTAGAAGTTTTGACCCACGAGAAATATTCTATAAAATTTGAGAGGCCAAATATTTCATCCATTAATAGTTTAAGGTTTGATAATTCATTATCATCAATCGAAACAAATATAATACCTCCATCATCTGTTAATAATTTATGTAGTAGCATCATTCTTGGATACATCATGCAAAGCCATTTATCATGCCTTGAAAGATCCTCGCCTTCTTTTCCAACGATTTTGCCTAACCATTTTTTAAATTTTGGATCATTTAGATTGTCATTATATATCCAATTCTCGTTTCCTGTATTGTAAGGTGGATCAATATAAATACAATTGATTTTCCCCTCATATTCCGGTAAGAGCGCCTTTAAAGCTTCGAGATTATCTCCATGAATGATTTTATTGCCGCTATTCGTAGGGATTTTCGATTCTCCCTCCACTGACCTAAACCCATATTGGTGGTCCAATACCCTGAAAGGCACATCTCTGTGATGATTCAGCACTTTATCTTTTCCTATCCAATGGAGAGTGGGCATTCAGTTCGCTAGTGTTTTTCCGGATACAGTCTGTCGTTAAACATCAAATATGTACTATAAAGACAGTAAATGTATTAAAAATACACATAACTATACCATAAGGACAGTTTAAGAATTCTGAGTTCAGGAATTTTGGGGAGTGAAGAAAACCATCGGATACCGCATCAGGAAGATCAGGGAAAGCAAAGATTACAGCCAGGATAATATGGGCATGGAGCTGGGTATTACAGCCGGGGCCTATGCTAAAATTGAAAGGGGAGAAACCGATCCTTCGGCTACCCGGCTAATGAAAATTGCGGAAATACTGGGTGTACATGTAGCTGTTTTCTTTCCGGATACACCTTTTGTAAATAAAGTAGAAGAACAATCTCTTAATACCTATAGTAACCTTGCCAAAACGGATCTCGATCAACTAAACAGCCTGATCCATCAGCTCAACCGCGAAGTAGAAAAACTCAAAGCAGAAGTAGCCGGCATGAAAAAGCTACCCACTAAGTCCAAAAAATAATTCCTGCATCTTCCGTGTATATCTGTGCATTAGTGGCAAAAATAATTGCCTTATCGGATGCCTATAAAACATGCCCCCACATTAAACCTTCCCATTTTTCCACCATCAAACCAATGTATCAAGAAAGATTTTTGTTTTCTCATACCGGGGGGTTGTTAAAACAAAGGGTCCTGCATTTTGCAGGACCTACTTTTTTTGAAAAGCAACCGACCTCAGTTTTACATTATTGCGAATACTGAGGTAGTATAAATTCAAATCAGCCACATGATACACCTTAGTCGTATAAAACAGGTTCCCGAAAAAATGCGGTTTCTCGGCCCATAGT
>CAIWKU010000520.1 GCA_903913355.1 uncultured Bacteroidota bacterium
TCAAATCTTCAGAAACAACATAAGTATCTCCTTTTACCAGTGTAATCTTTTCGCCGGTGCTTAATTCTGTAATAAACGCTCCGCTTACACAATACACAATATGTCCTTTTTGGCACCAATGATCCGCTATATATCCTTTTGAATATTCCACTATCCGTATTCTCAATTCCCCCAATTGCACGGTTTGCCATATAGCAACACCCGTTTCACCCTTGTATACAATTTTTTCAACTGCAGCCCAATCTATTGTTTGAAAAGGTATATTATGCATATTACACATTTTATATAAAACTGGATACCTGATAATTTAAATTACAATCTTATTACAATTTTCATCAAAGAATTGCTGGTAATTTAGCATTCTGTAAGGTGGGGTCTAAGGCCTTATTACCTGAATAGAACGCTTGAAAAAAGTTAAGTTACTAATAATTCAAAAACAGATACAAGAACAGTTTAATTTTAAGTTATAAGTATTGGTGAAATATTATTAAACACTGTTGAAACCTTTATCATATGATTCATTCCAGAACTGCCATCATCGGATTGCTTGTATGCATTTCCTTTTCAAGCTTCTCACAGAATTTTACCAAAATTGACAGTATTATTACTGCTGAAATTCAGCAGAAAAATATAGCTGGCGGTGTGGCTTTTATATATCATAATAACCAGGAAGTGCTGAACAAAGCATATGGATATGCTGATATAGGGAGGCAGCAGCCTATGCAGGTAAATTCAATTTTTAGAATCGCTTCCCAAACCAAAGCCATTGTTTCTATCGCTTTCTTGCAATTGGTTGAAAAAAATAAAATCGGATTAGATGATCCTATTGAAAAATTTATTCCTGCCTTTTCCCAACAGAAAGTAGCGGTATTAGAAAATGACAGTTTTCGATTAGTGGATAGAGCCCGATCTGTAACGATTCGTGATTTATTAACCCATACTTCCGGAATATCATCAGCAGATGAATATCCTAAGTTTAAACGCTTATATGAAAAGTACCAATTACATCAACCATTGAATAATGGGTATGAGTCATTGAAAGAAGAAGTAGATCAAATTGCAGCAATGCCATTAGTGCATCAACCGGGTGCCAGGTTCAGTTATGGGTTAAGTACGAATGTAATTGGCAGACTGATAGAACTGTTATCCGGTTTACCATTGGATCAATATTTAGCAAAAAATATCTTTCTCCCTTTACAAATGACCGATACCTACTTTTATTTACCAGCCGGTAAGAAAGACAGATTGGTAAAAGTGTATATGAAAATAAATAAAGACAGTCTGTCAGAAATTGATCCTTCCATATATCCGATTAATTATCCTTTACAATCCAATAAACACTATTTTTCTGCTATTGGGGGTTTGGTGTCAACAACACATGATTATGCCCTGTTTTTAGAATGCTTACTACATAATGGTAAAACCAAAGATGGGAAGCAAATCATTGGGACCGGCATACTGGAACAATTCTGGACAAATCAATTGGGCGATAAAACCTTTGTTTTTGGCGGATCTAAATCATTAAATAATTTTGGATTAGGGGTAGGGTTAACCACAAAAGCGGGACAAATCATCAATAATGCTTCTGAGGGAAGTTTTTTTTGGGGAGGTGCATTTAATACTGCTTATATGGTTGATAAGAAAAGGAGCTTAATTACAATCTTTTATTTTCAAAGAGTTCCATTTGTCCTGCCTCCATTATTATCTAAGCTGGAAAAAACAACGATACAAATTATAGATGAGGCAGATGGAAAAAATTAATCTTTCTGGTTGGTTGTATTGCTATTATTAAATAACTGTGGTTGTTGGTCAGGCGACCAACAACGGCGGGAATGGGAGACCAACAACTGCGAGGGTGGGGCGAACAACAACGGCGAGGGTGGGGTAAGCAATCAACAATTCCTCATTCGATAAACATAATCTGTCAGGGGCCATTGCTTTGATCCCATATAAAATAAATCTAACTTTCAAAAAAAGCAGTTGTATGAAAAATCAGTTCATCTTATTGTCTACTATATCAATGTTTTTACTATTGTCTTTTTCTCCCGGCAAGACCAGGGCCCAAACAAAAGCTAACTATTTCAGGATTGCAAAGATTATAGTAAAAGCGGATAAACTGGAAGCTTATACGTTGGCACTAAAAGAGGGTATGGAAACGGCTGTAAGGGCAGAGCCTGGCGTTTTATCACTTAGAGCACTGTCTGATAAAACGAATCCTACAAGAATTACCGTATTTGAAATATATGCCGATGTGAACGCATACAATTTCCATATTCAAACACCGCATTTCAAAAAGTATAAAGCTACCGTAGCTGATATGGTCGAATCTCTTGAATTAAACGATGTGGCACCCATTGTATTTGCGGATAAAACAAAGTAAATCGTAGGTTCTTTTACATACCCAATTAAATAACCAGATAGCTTATTAAAATCTACCAAAGATGTTTATCTTAACATCGCTCAAACTAAAAATTATGACTGGAAATACTTTTCTTGTTTCAATCCCGGTGATGGCTATGGTATGACTGATTTTATAAAAGTATCCGGGTTTCGGAACTCTATTTATAAAAAACAATTCCCAACAGGAACCTGGCTGGAAGTGAAAGGACTGGCCCTTTCCAGGCAATTAATTGAAATTGATATGGAATCTTATAAAGCGAAATAAATCACCCTTTACATTTTTCATTTATGAATACAATTAAATATCGTAACCATTTTATACCAGGTTTCATTGGCAAAATGCTGTTTTTTATTCTGTTGGTTTATATGGGTGTTGATGGAAATGCCCAGAAAATAAGTTTACTGGCCCTGTCTAAAAATGACCATATCCTGGCAATTGTAGATCCGGTTACCTATAAAGTAATTACCAAAATACCGGTTGGTCCCGATCACCATGAAGTAATCGCTTCTGCCGATGGAAAAACTGCCTATGTTTCTAATAAAGGTGGAGGACAATCTACCGA
>CAIWKU010000521.1 GCA_903913355.1 uncultured Bacteroidota bacterium
CTTGCATACCCTAATTTCTCAGAGCGCACACTTCTGGAAAACAAAGAATACGTTGAACTTCCCATTTTGTTTTATGATTTTATTGTAAAATAAAAAGCTCACTATAGTTCTCGTATAGTGGGCTGTAAGATGTTTTGTAGTGAGAACCTTCTTTGTTTTTGACTACTGCTTCATCTGAAACAATATACCGCCACCATTACCGCTTACTACCTGGGAGAGCTTCCCATCCCATCGTTGTGCTTGAATATACGATACATAAGTTGGTGAAAGTACCTGTTGAATTTTCTTAACAGCCTCAGCTTCACCCATGGCATTGATAACCTTTTCTGCACTATCACCTCTAGCAGTAGCTGCTTTCTTATTAGCTTCAGCTATGGCAATCTGTAGTTGCATCTTAGAAGTTTCAGCATCTTGCTTAGCTTGAATTTTTGCAGCTATCGATTTTTGCAGATTGGGATCGGTTGGTGTCGGTTGATTCAGTATACTAAAGTTATCTACGGTAAATCCTTCCGATGAAAGCCTGTTAGTGATTAAGTCTCTAACGGCATGTTCATAAGCTGGCAGGTTATTCAAAATGCTATCTACGGTTATAGTACCGGATACATCTTGCATAGAACCTCTTACAATATTACGCAGATACGTTTGAGTGATGGATTCCAGATCAGATGTTTTATATTTCAGATATATCTTTGAGGCTTTACTTGGGTTAACCCTATAGTTCAAACCTACATTAATTGAAAATCCACTACCACCCTGGCATGCGATTGCTATTGATTCATCAACTGCTTTACCTTCATTCATAGATGAAGTCCATACAACGTGCTGCTGCACTGTTGGTAAGGTAACAATCCTGCTGAATCCCGGAGAATAGAAATTCCATCCTGTCACTGTCGGTAGCGAATCGATACCACGATAATCACCTGAATTATTGATTTTAAATCCAACTTCTGTAGGATCTACATTTGTGCACGACGCAAACATTAGCACCACGGCTAACATCAAAATTAAATTTTTCATTTTTTTGTTTTGTTTTTTAATTTTTTTAAAATAAATTTTACTAATAAGTACACCAAACCGGATACTATAGCAACGGGAGCTGTAACTATCCATGCTAGGCTAATCAAAAGAGAAAATAGAATAAGACCTCCAATAGAATCGGCATCCTCGTCTGATAAGGAACCATCACCGGTGCTTAATGCTAATATTATTCCTATAAGGATAGAGAATATAATCCCTGCCACCATCATATATACTAACATACCTTTTATTTTTTAGGTGTTAATAATATTATGTAAACAGCTCGGCATACCGGGTCCTCGCAATATCCAATGCGATTTCCAGATTTCGGATTTGAATGCCCAGATCAATATCCTTACTTACAAAGGCCTTCGCATCAAACTCTGATGCGAGTTTTAAGGAAGTTGCGCTTTCAGGAGAAAGATCCAGCATGTTGTCACGCTCTCTTTTCATCCGTTTAATACGCGTTTCCATGTCTTCTACTTCTCGTTTGAAGATCATTTGGGCATCTTCAACGATGGCTAAGGCACGATCTTTCTTGATCTGCCTGTTGTTCCTGGTTAAGGAAGCGGCGAATGCACCTTTAATCTCTGATAAGGGCATTTCTTGTTCTTCTACACTCATGATTTTTTGAGTTTTAATTGTTAAAAAATAAAGAAAAAGATTTTATAATAATTTTGATACATCGAATGAACCGGTTAGTACCCTTGGTCGATCTTCACC
>CAIWKU010000522.1 GCA_903913355.1 uncultured Bacteroidota bacterium
CCAAAAGCCAACTGCCAAAAGCCAACTGCCAAAAGCCAACTGCTAAAAGCCAACTGCTTACTCAATCCCAACTTCCATCCTCCGCTGAATATACTTACCCAGTATATCAAATTCAATATTTACAACCGAGCCTTTGAATACATCTGAAATATTGGTGTGTTCGAAAGTATACGGGATTACGGCTATGGTGAAACTGTTTTTGCCGATTGCGAAACAGGTCAGGCTGGTGCCATTTACAGAAATAGATCCTTTTTCAATAACCAGGGAGGCAAAAGACGGGGGGAATTCAAAACGGAATTCCCAGCTTCCATCCAGGTCCTTTCTGTCGATACAAATGGCTGTGGTATCTACATGTCCCTGAACAATATGTCCATCCAGCCGGCCATTCATTACCATACATCTTTCGAGGTTAATCAGGTTGCCTTCTTTCCAGTCAGAGAGATTGGTTTTTGACAGGGTTTCTTCGATAGCGGTTATCCGGTACATGCCCGGTTTTAATTCTTCTACCGTCATACAAACGCCGTTATGGCTCACACTCTGGTCAACTTTTAATTGGTCGGAAATAGGGGAACTGATCCAGAAACTAAGGTTGGTCCCAGTTTTTGAAACGGTTACCAGTTTGCCTGTACATTCAATAATGCCTGTAAACATGGCTGCAAGGTAAATTCAATTCCTGATTTTCAAATCCATCCCCAAAAGCTTATTTAGCCAGGTAAAACAACCCGAGGCCAGCCAGAAACCCGAATTTTTGCAATAGATAGTCAAAATCGAATTTTTCTTGGAACTTTCAAATCAAATCCTATCTTTGCCGTCCTAAAAACACCTGAGGAGGTATTACAGCTATGCTTATCATCGATTCAAAAGATTGTGAAAACATCGACAAGGCGCTTAAGAAGTACAAGAAAAAGTTTGAAAAAAGTAAAACTTTGTTACAATTAAGAGAGCGTCAGGCTTTCATCAAGCCATCAGTAGTTCGTCGTGGACAAGTACTGAAAGCAATCTACAAGCAGAACATTGCCAGCGGAAAGATAGAAGGATAATCCTTTCCCTGATCCAATCATATTTAAGTAGCCTTAGTTTACTAACTTTAGGCTACTTTTTTTATGGCCATTACGCAATACCCGCAAATCGCCGCCTTTCTGGATTATCTCAAATATGAAAAGAGATACTCGCAGCATACGATTATTTCTTACCAGAATGATCTGGAGCAGTTTTTTGCCTATCTGAGCAGCCAGTTCGACTCTCCACCGGTAAATCAGGTAACAGCCATGTATGTCAGAAGCTGGCTGGCCGAGATGAAGGAAGACGAGATCAGCTCCAAAACCCTGAACCGGAAAATATCCTCCCTTAAATCATTTTTTAAATATGAAATGAAGCTGGGGCATATAGATCAAACACCTATGACTACCGTCGTAGCCCCACGTATCGGAAAGCGTTTACCGGTTTTTGTGGAAGAAAAGGATATGTCAACCCTCTTGAACCATGTAACTTTTACAGACGACTGGAAGGGCCGAACCGAGCGATTGGTGATTCAGCTGTTTTATAGCACCGGCATGCGTTTAAGCGAACTGATTCATTTGAAAGAATCGCAATTAGACCCTGCGAATGCCCAGCTCAAAGTATTGGGTAAGGGTAATAAGGAAAGAATTCTGCCGATGGCCCCTGAATTGATGGCTGATATTCAGGCTTATATAACGGAGAAACCTGCAAAGCAGGAGGGAGTGCATACCGTTTTTGTAACGGCCAAGGGTAAGATGTTGCAACCCAGGTCAGTATATGCCTTTGTAAAACAACATTTGGCCGCAGTGACTACTATACAGAAAAAGAGTCCGCATATACTCAGACATAGCTTTGCCACCCACCTGATGAACCATGGTGCCGATCTGAATGCGGTGAAGGAATTGCTGGGACATAGTAGTCTGGCAGCCACCCAGGTATATACGCATAATACCATTGAAAAGCTCAAAGAAGTATTCAATAAAG
>CAIWKU010000523.1 GCA_903913355.1 uncultured Bacteroidota bacterium
ATTCATATTGAAAGCAGTTAAGTAACTATTAATTGTATCATTTTCCTGTGGATCATTCTATTTGTAAAATCAGCAGAGGTTACACAATACTTCTCTGCGTAACCTCTGCTTTTTTAATTCTATTCTGTGAAATAAACCTATTTCAGTAACTAACCTATATTTATCAATTAAGATATCTCTTTGAATGCATCTGCAAAAGCCTGCATCTCATCCATTTTCCCAATACTGATCCTGCACCAGTTCTTATTTGCAAATTTCCATGGACGAACCAATACACCCCGTTTACTCATTTCAGAAACGAACTGCATACTTTCCATTTTAACAGGGAAAATCACAAAATTGGCAGAAGAAGGCACATACGTATATCCTTCTTTCTTTAAAACCTCATACAGGTAATTTTTTGAGGCAATGGTCTTTTCCAATGCACCTTTCAGGAAATCTTTGTCTTGGTAGCTTGGTAAAGCTGCTTGTAAGGAAGTTGTGGAAATGGACATAGGTCCGGCCGTATACAAGGATAATTGTTTGATCATCTCAGGTTGCGCCACCACATAGCCTACACGTAAACCTGCAAAGCCATAGAGTTTTGAAAAAGTGCGGGCAATAATGATGTTTTTGCCTGCTTTGAGTGTACTCATCATACTGGAACCCTGTGGATCGGGCAGGTAATCGATATAGGCTTCATCAATGAATACTGTTACGCGTGAAGAAACTCTTTCGCAGAAAGATTTCAATTTTTCTGTATCGAGTACGGTAGCGGTTGGGTTATTTGGGTTGCAGATATAGATCATGGAAGTATTGGCATCAATACTTTTTTCCATGGCATCCAAATCCAATTTATAATCTGCTGTAAGCGGAACTTTTACCCATTTGGTATTTAGTCGGGTTGCTTTGGATGGGAGATCTTCATAGCTGGGATCACCTGTAATGATATTACTTCCCGGTTTTTTACTAAAATGAATAGCGGCAGCCAATAATAATGGTGTTGAGCCGGCCCCCATTAAAATATGATCATTGGTTATGCCTTCGTATTGAGCAATTTTAGTTGCCAGGTCGTTGGCATAGGTGAAAGGATACTGGTAGCTTTTAGCAAGCGCATCTTCAATTGCTTTTTTGGCTTTATCAGATGGTCCGAATGGATTTTCATTCGCGCTTAATCTTGCTCTTAAAGCAGCCGGAGCACCCAGTACCAGGCTTTCGTCGGTTATGATATCTTCGGGATAACAAATATTCAAAGCAGGCCGGGCTGCCACTTCGTTAAAAAAACCAGAAACCAGTGGTAATCCACCAGCCATCATGAAACCGGTTTTGAGTAATTTGCGGCGGTCAATTGTACTTGCCATAATTGTTGTTTTTATATTGGTAAAAGGAAAATCAATTGTTTACTCATCAGCCAGCCATCACCCTTGCATGTACCGAATCTACAACACTCCTGGCAGATTCAAAAGCCCCTGCCATCCATGCATTCAGGTAAGTTAAATGTTCTCCCGCAAAATATACCTGCTTATCAGGTTGCAATAAAGCTTTGTACACAGTTTGTCTTTCCTCGTTGGAATAAATGGCCCATCCCCCCATACTGTATTTTGTTTTGTGCCAACTGACAGAAAACGATTTTTCAAATTCAGCTCTGTATTGGGGGTGAACGAGGCTGCCTTTTTCCAGTGCCAGTTCCTGTCTTTGCAGATAAGTTAACTCGCCTGTTCTTTTTGCTTTCTCATTAAAATTATAGTAGCCTAATAAAATCCCTTTCTGACTCAGGTAATCATAGGAGGGATAAAAGATCTGCGTTAATTCATTATTGGTATGGGTGATACCACCATATATCTGTTCATCTTCTTCCCAAAAACGTCTTTTGAATTGTAAACCTATTTTACCGGTTTGGATATAATTGATATAATCAATTGCTCTACTAACATCAGATGAAAAATTATGATCAATATTACTAAGAACAGGAAGTGGGATGGTACAGATACAAAAATCAGCCTGCAGACTATGTTCTCCTTCCTTATCCTTATAGGTAATATTTACTCCACCCGAAACATTTTTAATAGATGTAACTTCTGATTGAAACCGAATATTTTTTCCTATTTCTCTTTCAAATGCTTTTGCTATCATATCCATACCACCAATAGCCTGGAACATACTCATTTGCAGTTCATAGGTATACTCCGCAACATTATAAAAATCGGGGTCCATTAAACCGGAACTCAGCATATCATTTAAATGATGAGGATTCGCAATCACACCTGATTTTGTTCCTGCACCCGGCAGTTCTTTATACCCTCTGCGTGCGATACCTCGGTATAGTTTATCCGGATCCAAGCCGCCTTCAGCTTTCAGGTATTCAATAATTTTTTCCCCATCTTCTTTGGTCATGGGTGCATCCAGTTGTTTGCTATCAATTGCTTTTACAAGCATTTCGGACATATACCCGCGTACATCATTATGTATTTCCCTTGCCCGGATTTTTTTATTGGATAAAGGCCCCTTTCCTTCGCTGAAATAATAGGTTGCCTCATTTACATTATTATATACCTGAATAGGCACTTTTAATTCTTTGCAATAATGAAGCGTAAGTAAATGGTGATGGGGTATTCTGGATGGACCGGCATTGTAATATAATCCTTCATCAAAACCGGCTGTTTGAAGAGGTTGACCGGTTTCAACATTCGAGCTGTTTTTTCTTACGCTCCAACATCTGCCCCCGGAGCGTTCTCTGGCTTCCAAAACTGTACATTGGTAACCGGCTTTCATCAATTCATAGGCCGCTGATAGTCCTGCTAACCCAGCACCGAGAATAATTACCTGCTTACCTGTTTTATCTCCACCCTCTATTTTCAGGGGAGTAACGGGTGCGGGTCTCAACATACCCATAGCCAGCATGGCAGGATAAGTGCCTCCCGCCAACATACCGGTTTTGGATAAAAACTGTCTTCTCGATAACTGCGACAAAGTGAAAATATTGTATTAAAAATTATAATATTTAATCGAAAGTTAGTTTTATTTATACAAATAATTAAATCTTGTTCATATTTTCTGAATAAAATTAAAATTTATTAATTTTTTTGCGCCAATATGATTAAAATTATTATATATTAATTAATATTAATTTATATATTTTAGATCAAATCGAAATAAATAGCAGTGATTTGTATTTCTATCGTTTACTGTTTTTATAAGTTAATATCTTTACCTCCATGTTTCTCCCAGCCAGTTTATTGGAATCACTTGAAGGTATTAAAGGGTATGACCGTAGCTCATTTGAAAAAATACATCTTTCTGGTCAACAGGTCACTTCTATAAGACTGAATCCATTTAAATCCTTTTTTCCTGATCCTTCCTGGGAAACTTCTCCGGTTAGCTGGTGCCCCCAGGGTTACTATCTTTCGGAACGCCCTTCTTTTACGCTTGATCCCCTGTTTCATGCAGGCGCCTATTATGTTCAGGAAGCCAGCAGTATGTTTCTCTGGCAGGTTTTACAGGATATATATACAGAGGGCGGTCACTGGAAAGTTCTGGATCTATGCGCCGCTCCCGGAGGGAAAACTACATTACTTAGTTCATTTTTCAAAGAGGGTCTTGTAGTGGCCAATGAAGTGATCAAATCCAGAGCAGCGGTTCTGGTGGAAAACCTCACCAAATGGGGAACTGACCAGGTGATTATTACGAATAATGATCCTGCCCATTTTCAGTCCTTACCCGGCTATTTTGATCTCATGCTGATAGATGCCCCTTGCAGTGGCAGTGGTTTATTTAGAAAGGACCCGGCTGCTGTTGCCGAATGGAGCCCGGAAAATGTTACTCTATGTAGCCAGCGCCAGAAAAGAATTGTAGCAGATGCATTACCGGCTTTGAAAGAAGATGGAATACTGATATATGCCACCTGTTCTTATTCTCCCGAAGAAGATGAAGCAATTGCCGACTGGTTGGTGGGAGAGATGGATATGGAAAATATATCCATCCATTTTAAAACAGAATGGGGTATTGTAGAAACAGTTTCCAGGGTTCACCAGGCGAAGGGGTATCGGTTTTACCCGGATAAACTTAAGGGCGAAGGTTTTTTTACGGCTGTCTTTAAAAAAAAATCAGCCACACAAAATATTCGGTTGAAAGAAATGGTTTTGCCTACTCCGTCCCGACAGGAATTGACACAGGTTGCCGATTTTATGAACCTGCCGGAAATCTATACATTGTTCAAGCAATCAGAAACGATAAGAACTATCCGTAAAGAATGGTTACCCGCCTTGCAATGTCTGGCGAAACAGTTGTATATCAAAAAAGCAGGGGTTGAGATAGGAACCCTAAAAGGGAAAGACCTGATACCTTCTCACGAACTGGCGCTTAGTCTATTGCCAGTAGATGATTTTCCTTCGGTTGAACTGAGCAGGACAGATGCGCTGCAATACCTGCGGAGAAAAGAAATTGTATTAGATACACATCATACAGGATGGAGCCTGGTTCGTTTTGAGGGACTACCCCTGGGCTGGGTTAAAATACTAGCTAACCGGGTTAATAATTATTATCCTGCTGAATGGAGAATTTTAAAAGAGTAAATTTGCCTGATCGCAATTTGAATGAGTATGAAGTGGATATGCTGTTTTTTGGTTTGTTTTTTAGTGATGAAAGTTTCCGCCCAGGACAAGATCCAGGTGATGGGCAATTTCTCTGATATGTATATCGGACATACGGTTACTGATGGGGAAAGTTTACAGTCATTGGGTAAACAGTATTCCTTACCCCCTGCAAAAATTGCCTCTTATAACCAGTTGAATCCCGCAGCACCCCTTCCTAAAAATAAACGGATTAAGATACCCTTATCCAAGGATAACCTGCTTCAGCAAAAATCATCTTCCGCTACGCCTGTCTATTATGTGGTTGAGAAAGGAGATGATCTTAATCGATTGAGCCAGTCGTATAATATGGTAAGCATTAATAAACTGAAAGACTGGAATGACCTGAAATCGGATGCGGTGAAGGAGGGACAATCTATCATTATTGGCTTTATGAAAATTGGGAAATCCACAACGGATAAAAAAGAAACGCCCCCCAAGCCAGAACCTGTTTCAGATAATACAACTAATAAGAGCCAACCCCCGTTAGTAAAAGCTCCTGAGAAAAAAGACCCGGATATAGCCATCCCTAAAACGAATAAAACATCCAATTCGCCTGCTGTTAAAGAGTCTCAGAAACTGGAAGAAAATACTGTTCCTGAAACAAAAAAAGAACCGGCCAATGGTTATATTCCGAAAGAAGGGGATGAAGGTTATTTTGCCTTGGCATATTCTCAGCATACTACCGGTCAGTTAAAACAATTTCATTCAGGTGATGGAGCTAGTTTTAAAACCATCAGTGGCTGGACAGACCGCAAGTACTATATTTTAATGAATGATGTACCCGTAGGTACGGTTGTTCGCCTTACGGGTGTTTCCAATAAAAGTGTTTGTGCCAAAGTGCTTGGCCCACTGCAGGAAGCCAAAGGGGCTCCGGGTTTATTGGTTCGTATTAGTAACGCCGCCGCTTCTGTGCTGGGAATTACAGATCCTAAATTTCCTATTACGGTTACTTATTTTGAATAAAATGAAAAAATCACTACTTATTTGTTTGACCAGTTTACTGGTGTTTACTGTTTTTGTAAAAGCGCAGGAAACTCTATCACCTGCTGATTTTGAAAAGAAAATGGTTACACTTCAGCCGCAATTACTGGATGTAAGAACTGCACGTGAATATCAGTCTTCGCATATCAAAAATGCTTTACAGGCTGATTGGTTGAATAAAGACCAGTTTATCGACAGAACCCAATACCTGGATAAAACGAAACCTGTATTTGTATACTGCGCTTCTGGTGGCAGAAGTGCGGAAGCAGCAAAATGGTTGCATGAAAAAGGGTTTACGGATGTTCAGAATTTACAGGGAGGATTGTCGGCTTGGAAAATGGAGGGACGTTCTGTTGAATCAGTGGCCAATACTGTTCAATTATCCGTAACAAAATATGCAGAACTTACTCAAACCTCGGGTATCGTGTTGGTTGATTTTGGAGCTGAATGGTGTCCGCCATGTAAAAAAATGGAACCCGTTATCAAGCAATTACAAATGGAATTGGCCAATAAATTTGTTTTTGTAAAAGCAGATGGCGGAAATGATATCGATGTTATGAAAAATGAGAAAGTAATGGCTATCCCTACTTTTATCATTTATAAAAACGGGAAAGAAATCTGGCGTAAGCAGGGTATTGTAGAACTTGCTGAATTGAAAAAAAGAATCACTGAATAATCATCTGTTCCAGGATTTAGATTCCTATTCGATAGCCTCTCAGAAAATCTTCTGTTAACATTCTTTTCTTGCCTTCCAGTTGCAGATCGAGTACATGGATATAACCATTTGCACAGGAAAATTTAAGAAATGTTTTACCATCCGTAAAAACCTTGCCCGCAGGATGGGTATGTTGACCGGGTTCTTTTTTGCTTTTAAATACTTTTAAAATCTTTCCATCCAATACAGTAAGTGCACCTGGAAATGGTGATAACCCCCTTATCAGGTTGTATATATTATCAAGGCTTTCTTCCCAGTGAATCTGGCAGGTTTCTGTAAATATTTTAGGGAG
>CAIWKU010000524.1 GCA_903913355.1 uncultured Bacteroidota bacterium
CTGTCTGATATCCGTAATGCTAAAACTTGTGTTTTGTTTTTTGAATTCCTCCCAGGCATCCTCTTTCGAAGCAGCTACCACAAAAGCACCATCCGGGGTATACCAGGCAGGTATCCTATGTCCCCACCATAATTGCCTACTGATACACCAGTCTTTAATATTCTCCATCCAATGACGGTACAGGTTCTTGAATTTGGCGGGGTGAAAATGAATTTCATCATCCATTACTGCTTTCAAAGCAGGGGCAGAGATGGATTGCATGCTTACCCACCATTGTAAACTTAACCTGGGCTCTACAATCACATCTGTTCGTTCACTGAATCCTATCTGGTTGGTATATTCTTCAATCTTTACCAGATTGCCAGCCGACTCCAATAAAGGAATTATCTTTTTTCTTACCTCAAAACGATCCTCCCCAATAAATAATTGAGCTGCTTCGCTCATTGTTCCATCATCATTCATGGTATCAATGATCTCCAGATGATATTTCTGCCCTAACTGATAATCATTCATATCATGAGCCGGAGTAACCTTTAATGCGCCGGTACCAAAATCAAGGGTTACATAATCATCAGGGATGATCGGGATCTTTCGATTGATTAAAGGAACATACGCAAATTTTCCATGCAGGTGTTTGTATCTTTCATCAGCCGGGTTCACACATATAGCCGCATCACCTAAAATCGTTTCTGGCCTAACCGTTGCAATAGTGATATATTCATTTTCAGAATCTGCTAAACGGTATTGGAGATAATATAATTTACTCTGTACTTCCTTATAAATAACTTCCTCATCACTTAAAGCTGTTTTTGCCTTTACATCCCAGTTAATCATTCTCTTGCCCCGGTAAATATGTCCTTTCTGATACAGGTCAATAAAAACCTTGATCACAGATTGATAATAATCAGGATCCATGGTAAAAGAGGTCCGATCCCAATCTAAACTACACCCCATTTTTTTTAACTGCTGTAAGATGATGCCTCCATACTTTTCTTTCCATTCCCAGGCATAACCCAAAAATTCATCCCGGCTGAGAGAGGATTTCGTGATCCCTCTTTCTCTTAACATAGCCACTACCTTTGCTTCAGTGGCAATGGATGCATGATCCGTGCCGGGAACCCAACAGGCATTCTTTCCCTGCATACGGGCTCTCCTGACCAGTATATCCTGGATAGAATTATTCAGACAATGCCCCATATGGAGTACGCCTGTAACATTGGGTGGTGGAATCACAACCGTATACGCTTCCCGATCATCGGGCTTGCTTGTGAAATAACCTTTTGTAAGCCAATGTTCATACCATCTGGCTTCTACTTCATTGGGGATATAATGCTTGCTTAGTTCCATTTCCTGCTAGTACTTATTGCTCAGTGTTATATACTTATCTGGATTTTCATATGCCTGATAAGCGTGAAAATGCAAAAGTAAGGAAAAGAGAGGGGCCAGCAGGGAGTAGGACGATAGAAAGGACTATCGAGTTAATATTTCTAAGCTATTCAGCTCGTAAATGGAAGTGGGGGCTTCGGATTGAGCCGATTTGTCTATGCCCTTTCCTGATTCAGTACAATCTGGACAGGAAGCCTGACTAAGACCTACCGATTGGCAGCAACTGGTTACTTTTTTGCAAACTGTTTTGGCAGCCTGGGGATTATAGTTACTGCATCCTGTGAGTATATAAATCAGCAGTAATACAATAATTGGTTTCATATCAGTTGTGTTTCAATTGCAAATCTAAAAGACTATGACAATTGTGTGCGTTAATATTCGTTAATTAATCCTAACGTAACTAAATAAAAAAGGTTACAGCTATTTTCAAATAAGTATCCGGATTTCCCATTTTATTACAGGAAATCGAAATTTTGGTGAAAAATACCCTTATTGCAATAGACTGAGGCGTACTAATTACCTGTTTTTTGTTTCCATTCCAGGTAAGAAATAATGACCACTACAATAGCTACAATTACAAAAAGGGCAGCTACACAAGCTCGTTCACTCAGGTGAAAATGATGTTTTGTTTTCTCCATGGCAATCAGTTGGAACTTGAAGCGAAATAAATCTTTAATGGTTGACAAGGGTTTGTCCAGACTAAATAGCAAAACCAGGCAGGAATTCTGTTATATTGCTTGTTAAAATACGTTTTATTTACCGAATTTACAAGCGTTAATTTGCAGCTATGCGTTTTGCCATTGTTGATATTGAAACTACCGGCGGATTTCCCCAGCAACACGGAATTACCGAAATAGCCATTGTATTGCATAATGGGAAGGAGGTGGAAGGCCGGTATGAAACCCTGGTAAATCCGCATCAGTTAATTCCACCCTTTATTGCCAATATGACTGGCATTTCGGATGCCATGGTGGCAAGGGCTCCTTCATTCAAAGATGTGGCCTTTGAAATTTATAACTTGCTGAAAGACAGAGTATTTGTAGCGCATAATGTAAATTTTGATTTTTCATTTGTCAAGCACCATTTACAAGAATCCGGCTATCATCTGCAAACGCCTAAGCTATGCACCATCCGACTAAGCAGGAAAGTATTTCCAGGTTTTCGGAAATATGGTCTTGGGCATCTCTGCCGGGAATTGGGTATCACGATTGAGAACAGGCACCGTGCCGGGGGAGATGCCTTGGCAACTTCGGAAGTATTGGGACTGGCCTTGCAGAAAAACGGAATGACGGTAATCAACGATATGTTGAAAAGGGAAAATAAAAGCCAGTTATTACCTCCCAATATGGCAGAAGAGCAGGTAAAATTACTGCCTGCTGATCCGGGCGTTTATTATTTTCATGATCAGAAAGGCAAAGTGATTTATGTGGGTAAAGCTAAAAATCTATACAAAAGAGTTGTTAGCCATTTTACAGGGCTGGATATTTCAAAAAAGCGGCAGGACTTTCTTCGGAATATTCATTCAATCAGCCATGTGGTTTGTCCTACTGAATTCATTGCCTCACTTTTTGAAAGTGTAGAAATAAAACGTCTTTGGCCTGCTTTCAATAAAAGCCAGAAACGATATGAGCAGTTATGGGGAATTTACTTATTCGAGGATAGTAGGGGATACCTGCGATTAGCCATTGATAAAAAGCAAAAACATACCAGACCATTAGCCAGTTTTCCACTGTTGGTAGATGCCCATAGGTTATTATGGAAATGGGTAAAAGAATTTAACCTGGATCCGGTTCTGTGTTTTCTGGATAATACGGGTAAGCCGGTAATACAGGATGTGGATAGTTATAATGAATCTGTGAGAAAAGCAATTGCCTGGCTGGATGAACAAAAACAGACTTTTCTGATTCGTGATAAATCGGGTTGTGTATTGGTAGAAGAGGGAAGATTTTATGGCATGGGGCATATACCAGAGGAGACAGAACTTACGCATATTTCGCATATCAAGGAAAAATTGGTGGAATATCCTGAAAACGAAGTACTCCGATCTATGATATGGAACTATGCCGAGAGATATCCCGGGAAAGTAGTAAAAATTGCTTCTTAGTTTACCGGAATGAATCATTTTGGAGATACTGAATTGTACAATTTTTTCTTCTCGTTATCAGCCATTACTTTCGCGTCCGTTTTTTCAACTCAATCTTTAAAACAGAGAAATGTCTTCTTTTGCGCCAGTTATATCTGCCAAACTGAATATCAGCACCCGGCAGGTAGCATCCGTATTACAATTATTTGAAGAAGCGGCCACCATTCCGTTTATCGCCCGATACAGGAAAGACGCTACTGGTGGACTTGACGAAGTGCAGATATTGCAGATTCAGGATGAACTTAAGTTTTTGAAAGAATTCTCGGAGCGAAAAGCCTTTATTGAAAAATCGATCACTGAACAAGGTAAGATGACGGAAGCCATTCAGACTGAAATCGATAAAGCCACCACCCTCGTAGCTTTGGAAGATATCTATCTTCCTTATAAATCTAAACGCAAAACAAAGGCACAGACTGCAAGGGAGAATGGATTGGGTCCATTGGCAGAGAAAATGCTGGAGCAGGGAAATACAGATATTCTGGCAGAAGCTGAAAAATATATTTCTGAAAAGATCAAAACTACTGATGAGGCATTGCAAGGGGCTCGCGATATTATTGCGGAAACCATTAATGAAGATATTGCGGTCCGCTCCAAGCTTCGTAAGCTGTTTGAAGCGAAAGCAAATTTTCAAAGTAAGGTATTGACCGATAAAGAAACAGAAGGGATTAAGTACAAAGACTATTTTGATTTTTCAGAACCCATTCATAAAATACCCTCTCATCGGATCCTGGCCGTATTAAGGGGATTTCTGGAAGGTTTTCTACGAATGAATATTGCGCCTGTAGAAGAAGAAGCACTGGAGTTGATTGAAAAGGAATTTGTAAAACCCATGAGTCCTTCTTCTCCGCATGTTGCCAAAGCAGTAAAAGATGCATACCGGAGATTATTACAACCCAGTCTGGAGAGCGAATTCAGAACTGCACTCAAACAAAAAGCCGATGAAGAAGCGATAAACGTATTCGCAGAAAACCTGCGCCAGTTATTATTAAGTTCACCGCTTGGCTCCAAACGGATCCTGGCTATCGACCCCGGTTATCGTACCGGTTGTAAGGTGGTTTGTCTGGATGAAAAAGGAGATCTTAAAAAAACAGAACTAATATATGTTCATGAAACAAATCGGGTGCAGGAGAGCGAACATATTATTCGGAACCTAGTCAATCATTTTTCAATTGAAGCTTTTGCGATAGGTGATGGAACTGCCGGAAGAGAAACCGAAATGTTTATTAAAAATATGAAGCTTGGGTTACCTGTATTTTTAGTAAATGAAGATGGGGCATCTGTTTATTCTGCATCAGATACAGCCCGTGAAGAGTTCCCCGACCAGGATATTACCGTAAGGGGCTCCATCAGTATCGGTCGCAGGTTAATGGACCCGTTGGCAGAACTGGTGAAGATAGACCCCAAAAGCATCGGGGTTGGACAATACCAGCATGATGTGAACCCGTTTCGTTTAAAAGAAAGACTTGATCAGACTGTCATCAGTTGCGTAAATAATGTTGGTGTTAACCTGAATACAGCCAGTAAACATTTATTGAGTTATGTAAGCGGTATTGGCAGTTCTCTGGCGGAAAATATTATCCAGTACAGAAATGAGCAGGGCCGGTTTACCCAGCGCGCTCAATTATTAAAAGTGCCCCGTTTGGGTGGGAAAGCCTATGAGCAATGTGCAGGGTTCTTACGAATCAGAGATGGGGAAAATCCATTAGATGCCAGTTCGGTACACCCGGAAGCCTATGAACTGGTAGAACAAATGGCAACGGATTTAGGTGTTGCCGTTACGGAACTGGTGGGTAATGAAACAATGCTTGAAAAAATAGTTGCCAAAAAATATGTTTCTGAAAAATTTGGTGAACTTACCATTCGCGATATAATGAATGAACTGAAAAAACCGGGTCTCGATCCCAGATCAGAACTGGAGCAGTTCTCCTTTGCAGATATTTATAAGCTGGAAGATGTAAAACCGGGAATGATCATACCGGGTTCAGTTACCAATCTGACCCGTTTCGGGGCATTTATTGATATTGGCGTAAAGCAGGACGGTCTTGTTCATGTAAGCGAAGTAGCCCATAAATATATTACAGACCCGGGCGAAGTACTGAAATTGGGACAGAAAGTACAGGTAAAAGTAATTGAAGTGGATATGGTAAGAAAGCGGATTGCCTTATCCATTAAACAAGCAGAAACAGCCCCTCCCAAAAATCAAAAACCCTATGCAGGTGGCGGCAAACAGCCACCCAAAAAGGAAAACGATCTTTCTTCAATGAGTGTAGATGATGCATTAAGTTTATTAAAGAAAAAATTTGGCAAATAGACTGATTCAAAACTCCATTCTGTGTACGGATAAGTTTTCTAATCCAATATGTCTTATATTGTTTCTGAAAATGATAAAGTATGAAAAGAATCCTTGTATTGGTATCCGTTCTGATATTTTCAGTAACTGTTCAGGCACAGAATAAACTTTACCCAATGGTAAAAAATTTTGGCTCAGTAAGCGAAGTGCCTTTTGCTGTTGAAAAACCGGATCCAAAACTGGATTATAAAATTATTGTAGAAGTCAGCTCTACAAATGAAAGACAGGAATTGGTGCATGAATTCTTTGATAAAGTGGCTAATGTCGTAAACCTGCATGCATTAGGAGGTGTTCCGGCTAATAAATTGCATGTTGTGATGGTGATACATGGTCCCGCAGCCCAATTCGTTGTGAATGATGAGGCTTACCAGAAAAAATTTGGAATGAATAATCCCAATATTCCACTTTTTGCCGCACTTAAGGAAGCCGGGGTAAAAATATTTGTTTGCGGACAATCCGTACTCAAAAGAAACATCGATCCCGATACTATTACGCCTGAAGTTACTGTTGCGTTATCCGCAGTTACCACTTTAACTACGTACCAGTTAAAAGGGTATGCAGTATTGAAATACTGAGAAATGCGACAGTCGTTTAATATTCTGGGTTTACGCCTACATAATTTAATGGGGTAATGGCTTTCAACTCTTTTTTAATTGCGGCACTCACTTTCAGTTTTGTAATAAAATCGTGAATAGCTTTTTTATCTATTGTATGATTGCCCCTTGTCAGGTCCTTAAGCGCCTCATATGGATTAGGATATTTTTCCCTGCGTAAAATGGTTTGAATAGCTTCTGCCACCACAGCCCAGTTTTTATCAAGATCTTCTTTTATCTTTCCCTCATTTAACACCAGCTTACCTAGGCCTTTTTCCAATGATTTAAAAGCAATCACAATATGTGCCATGGGCACACCAATATTGCGTAATACGGTAGAATCGGTAAGATCACGTTGAAGCCGGCTGGTTGGTAGTTTTGCAGATAAATGCTCCAATAATGCATTGGCCATACCCAGGTTACCTTCTGCATTTTCAAAATCGATCGGATTTACTTTATGTGGCATGGCAGAGGAACCTACTTCCCCCTGTTTTGTTTTTTGTTTAAAATAATCCATACTGATATACGTCCAGATATCCCTGCAGAGGTCAATCAATATGGTATTGATCCGTTTGATGGCATCAAAATGAGCGGCCAGGTTATCATAATGCTCTATCTGAGTCGTAAACTGCATTCTTTGTAAACCTAAAATCCCTTCCACAAATTCATTACCCAGACTTACCCAATTCTTTTTAGGATAAGCTACCTGGTGGGCATTAAAATTACCCGTGGCCCCGCCAAATTTGGCTGAGTAAGGTATGCTGGAGAAGAGCTCAATCTGGTTATGTAATCTTTCAACAAAAACCATGATCTCCTTCCCCAAACGTGTTGGAGAAGCTGGTTGGCCATGAGTTCTTGCCAGCAAAGGAATATTTTTCCAGTTAGTGGCCAGTTGAAATAAATGATTCTGCAAATTGATCACTGATGGCAGATATTCATGCTCCATGCAATGTTTCCAACTCAATGGAATAGACGTATTGTTAATATCCTGTGAGGTGAGTCCAAAATGAACCCATTCCTTTAGCTCAGGTATCCCTGCTTTATCCAGTTGCTCTTTTAAAAAATATTCAACCGCTTTTACATCATGATTAGTAATCGCTTCTATTTGTTTGATCTGTTGGGCATCTACAATGCTGAAATCTTCGAGTAATTTTCTAAGAAATACCCTGGACTTTGGACTTATCTTGAAAAACTTATGATCGGCCAGAAAGAAAAAATATTCCAACTCAACCCAAACACGGTACTTAATTAACGCATATTCTGAGAAATATTCATCCAGGTGGTTAACCTGTTTCCGGTATCTGCCATCAATAGGGGAGATGGCAGTAAGTGGGGTGAGCTCCATGGGTAATTAATAATTAGTAATTAATAAAAGTTCTTAAGGCTTTAAATGCAACGATTATTTCTTTTGTCATTTAATAAAAACGAATTCTTATGTATAACATAAAGACGGTGATGATGATTCCGATGTCAATCTTGATATCATTTCCTCTTGGGTTAACAAAATTTTCAGATCCCATTAATCACAAATTTGAGAAAAAGACCGGCCATTTTTTGAGAAATTTTTTCATTCGGCTGCTTTATAAACAGTTTATGAGTTTGAAAAATATACCCTATGGTACAATTTTTTGTAAAAAAACTCATTTCTATAAATTTTGGGCGCAATTTCAATTTTCAGGTAATTGGTTTTGCAGGAAGTTGAGTTGCTTAAATTACATCCATAGGCCATTGTGGTTCTTTTAATAAAACTAATTTCCAGTCTAAAAACTAGTACTTTATTCAAAAATCGGTCATATCGGGTGCTCTGGAATAAGACTGCAAATTTCTCTTTCAATATTTTTTCAAAGGCTACATATATAGCAAGTTATATATTATTATATTTTATAAACTTTAATAATATATAAGTAGTTTTCGCAAAGAATCCAATAATTGCTTAAATATTTCTGCTTCTTGAGGTACCCACAAATCTTAAATAGCAAAATTAGCTAGATAAAGTAATGTTACGTGAAAACTGGATGTTTACCAAGACCAGCGTCATTAACTTTTGAACTATGAATAATTTATTATAACATTCACTATTTATCGAATCATCTTTATTATAAGGAAGAAGGCTCAGTAACTCTAGTTTTTTGGGAAGTTCTAAAGTGATAACACATGACAGAAATATCTAACGAAAAGAGAGAAATATAAGTTAAATTAAATAATCAATATTTAGGTATTTGAACACCTCTTACCTTGTTTATATTATCTAACCATACAAGTTTATCTGTAGTAAGTGTTACAATGGTTACACTATTGGAATAACCAGAGCCACTGGTTATTAATGTTGTCGAATCTGAACTCATTGACCAATTCCCCTGACGCCAATTGCCGTTTGTCATAATCTCATCAAAAGTGCCATCTCTATAAAATTTTAGTCTTTCGTTTGACCAGTTGGTAAGATTATTGGTGCCAATTCTGGCATATGAAACTGACTGATTCGTTAACCCCCAGTTATTTATCACACTATCATAAATAAAGACATTTTTTGTCATTAAATCAAGTTTCGTAGCAACTTGTACAGTAGTGGTTGTAGGCGTATCCTTTTTGCAATTAGCAAACGAAATAATCAGGAAAAAACAAATCAAAAAGGAGGTTATATTTAAAGGCTTCTTCATAATACTTTTTGTTTAGGATGAAATTTTATAATAAAAATTATAGTAA
>CAIWKU010000525.1 GCA_903913355.1 uncultured Bacteroidota bacterium
GCCGCAATTATTCGAAGTTCTTTAGAGGAATTTGGTGCCAATAGGCCGGGTACGGTTTATTTTGATGATTCTACGGATCATCTTTTTGAATTGTTTTCTCAAACAGAAGGAAGTTTTTACCTGGTGGCAGAAAATAAGGGTATTGTATTGGGAGGCGCCGGCATCTACCCTACGCAGGATTTACCGGAAGGCACTTGTGAATTGGTAAAAATGTACCTGAATCGGGATGCACGTGGATTGGGACTAGGCAGAAAAATGATTAGCCAGTGTATTGATATGGCAGCTGCATTGGGCTATCAGCAAATATATCTCGAAACAATGCCGGAGTTAAAAAAAGCGGTGAGTGTATATGAAAAATTCGGGTTTACTTATCTGAAATCGCCGATGGGTAATTCCGGACATAATGGATGTGATATCTGGATGTTGAAATCAATATAAAAGCCGCTTCTTTTGAAAGCGGCTTTTTATTTGCGATTTTTACTTGTTACCAATTACCATTTATCTACTTCTTCCGTAGCACTATTGGCTGCAGCCGCAGCATCAGTGATGGGTGTTGGAGCAACTGCTACCGGTGCAACTACGGGTTCTGAAACAGGTGCCTGAGACTCATGACCATTTGATTCTACCTCAGCAGAACCACCTTCTGCTTCACCTTCAGCATATTCGTGATTAAAAGCATCAAAATCAAAATCGGGCATCAAATCAGTTTTCACATAATCAATTGCTTCTCCCAGTGCTTTGATAAACTTATTGAAATCTTCTTTATACAGGAAAATCTTATGCCTGTCATATCCATTATCATCAAAGCGTTTGCGGCTTTCGGTAATGGTCAGAAAATAATCGTTTCCACGGGTTGCCCTTACATCAAAAAAATAGGTTCTTCTCTTACCAGCTCTGATTCGTTTGCTGTAAACACTTTCCATTTTTTTGTCATTGTTCTCGTACGCCACAGTTATTAGTTTTTGGTTTTAGCAATTCCTGTTAAAGTGCACAAATATAGGATTGTTTCAGAATTACCAAAATTTTAGGATACTATGTTTGAAAAGGCTTTCGGGAATTGGTTAATCCAAACTGGTTTCCTGCCCTAATTCTGTAAGTTGAAGCCGGTATAGTTCGGCATAATAGCCATTATTCGCCATTAATGTTGCATGGCTACCCTCTTCTGAGACCTTGCCATTTTCAAGAACAATAATTTTATCAAATGGGAAGCTGGAAAATATTCGGTGTGTTATAACAATCGCTGTTTTTTCATGCAGATACCTGTTCAGGTTTCCGATAATTTCATTTTCTGTTTTGGCATCAACAGCACTCAGGCAATCATCAAAAACGATGATTTCTGGCTCTTTGATCAAGGCCCTTGCAATAGAAATCCGTTGTTTTTGTCCGCCGCTTAATGTTACCCCCCGCTCCCCTATCATGGTATCATATCCCTCACTAAATCCCAGTATTTCTTTGTGTACACTTGAAAAAATGGCTGCCTGTTCTACCAGCTCTTTTTTGGCGGTCTTTGCAAGACCAAAACTGATATTATTGGTAACGGTATCGCTGAAAAGAAAAACATCCTGCTGCACATAACTAATCTGTTCACGCAAAGTTTTCAACTCAATATTTTTAATATCCTGGTCGCCGATATATATGCTTCCCTTTGTAGGATCATAAAAACGCAATAACAATTGTGCAAGTGTTGATTTGCCACTTCCGGTTCTTCCCAGCAGCAAAACTTTATCTCCTTTTTGTATGCTCAGGCTAAAATGATCAAGTGCGGTAATGCCTGTATGAGGATAGGTAAAACTGATATTGTCAAAAACAATATCCCCTGAAACCTTTGCTGTTACAGGGTTTGCAATATTGGTGATATTGGGTTTTGTTTGCAGGAATTCATTTAATCGTTTCTGCGAAGCGGCGGCTCTTTGAATCATGCTGGCCGTCCAGCCGATGGCACTTACCGGAAAAGTCAGTAGATTAATATAAATCACAAACTCTACTATCAGGCCCACTTTACTGCTATCCTCCAATGCCTGTATCCCTCCTATCATAATCGTAATCAGGGTGCTGATGCCGATCATTAATGCCATACTGGGAAAATAAATCGCTTCCACTTTGGCTAGTCCAACTGCATTTTTTTTATACTCCTCACTATTTTTCCGAAAAAAGCCCAGCATGGCTTTCTCTTGCGCAAAAGATTTGATTACACGAATTCCTGAATAAGTTTCCTGTGCATTGGTAGTTAAATCAGATAAAAGGGATTGTATTTTTTCGCTCTTTTTATTGATCACACTGTTTACCAGATAAATCGTTATTGCGAGTAAGGGCAAGGGGGCCAACACTAATAGAGTCAGGTGAACATCTTTTCGTAACATGTTGACCACACAGAATCCTATTAAAGTAACCAGATTGATCAGGTACATCACAGCAGGCCCCGTAAACATTCTTACCCGGCTCACATCTTCTGTCATCCGGTTCATCAGATCTCCTGTACTATGTACTTTATAAAAATGAGTATCTAATTGCTGGTAATGCCTGTATATTTCTTTTTTCTGATCAAATTCAATATGCCTACTCATCACAATAATCGTTTGCCGCATAAAAAACATCAGAATTCCCCTGATAATGGCCGATAAAAGTATGGTCAAACAACTGATGGTAATGATCCATCCAAAACTTAGGTTTACAGATTGGATGGTTTGAATAAACCAGTCAACCAGTTTATCATGTACGGGTTTGCTGACAGAGGGTTTTGCACCGGGCAGGTGTTGTTGTACCAGGTTTACTACAAAGCCGGTAATCTGGGGTGCCACTACGGCAAAATAATTGGAAGAAATTACAAAAAGGATACCAATAAAGAAACGGTAACGGTATTTCCAGAAATATTTATTAAGGGCAGAGAGATGCTTCAAGTAAGGGGTTGTTTTTGCAAAGGTAAATAATTAGCACACAAAGGTACCAAGGCAGGGTTTTGAGTCTCTTAACATGAGTAAATTGGAATCCTATTTTAAAAAAGAACACCCATCATTTATTCTACGCTCCATTCATGAATTCCGGATGCATCATTTTTGGGTAATTGTACAATCATTCTGATGGCCGTAGTGGTTACCGGCTCAAATTGAACGGTGTTGCTTTTATCTTTTTCAGTTGGATAGGCAGTAATGGGATGTACCGGAATCCAGTCATTACCTTTTTTATACAAGAGTTTCCAGGAAGCGGGTACGCTGCATCCACCAAAGGGTTTATCATCATACCAGTAAACAGAACTTTCTGATATGGTATAGGATTGATCAAAATCATATTGTACCCATTCTGTGGTATCTTTTGCCGGCCACCAATGGAGATAATTATTGCTTTGGTCCTTACTATCCACCGGCTCAGATTGGTCGTTTAGTGCTTTCAACATCAATTTGCCACGGGCGGAAGAACTGGCTTTACTTTTAAAAGCGATAGTGGGTAAAGGTTTTGGCTTAGCAGCATCTTCCCGAAACGGAATCCAAACCTCCATCTCCCCACTCCCACGATTGTTCCAACTGTAATAAGGAATAGCCGTAAAGGTCTGGTTGCCATTAAATGTAGAATTAGCAGATGGCCTTTCTGCAAGATGCCCCTGCATTGTGAGGGTGGTAATTCCATTTAATACTGTTGGCAGATATGCGGCCTGAATAGCTGTTGATGAGTCGACCACAATACTTTGTACGGTACTGTCTTTCTGGTCAATCCCTTCCAGACAATACACAACCGGCCCTCTTTGTAAGGCAAATCGGCCTCGGTCTGCTTTTACCTGTTGATTGGCAATAATTTTCTCAACTGTCATCGGAAAATCAACGGTTACTTTATCTCCTTTATTCCAAAAACGTGTAATGAAGGCGTAGCCTTTTCTGGTAGGATACTCGAATTTTATGCCATTGATATATACTGGGATCGTGGATACTTCTTTATTGATAAAAGAATACAGATCGCCAGGCACAGGTTGATTAGTAGCCCATCCCGGAATGCGGATATGTAAAGTAAACTGGCTGTTTTTCGCTGGGTCTACCTCTATAACTACCTTACCCTGCCATGGATATTGGGTTTCCTGCGTCAATTTAACTTCAGTAGCTGGTAATTTTATAGTTGCATGATTACTCACAAAAAGATTAATATAGAGATTGTTTTTTTCCTGTGCATAAATATAACCCGGCATGGAAGGAAGAAAGCGGGTGATATTGGTGATACAACAGGCACAATTAAACCAGGCACTTCGTTGGTGCTGTCCAACTGATGCCAATGGATTGGGATAAAAAAAACGATTGCCTGTTAGTGAAATCCCACTGAGTAGACCATTATACAACGTACGTTCCAATATATCCAGGTATTTCGCATCTCCATGTAATAAAAACATTCGCTGGTTCCAGTAAACATTGGCAATTGAGGCACAGGTTTCTGCATAAGCACTCATATTGGGCAGGTCATAAGCATCTCCAAAAGCCTCACCACTGCCGGTGGCTCCAATTCCTCCGGTGATATATAATTTTTTGGTGGCCACATCGGTCCAGATATCATCAATTGCATTCAGGTATTCTTTGTTACCGGTTAGTGCGGCTACATCTGCCATACCCGTATACATATAAGTTGCCCGAACAGCATGTCCTTCTGCCTCATGTTGATCAACCACTTTTTTATCTGCCTGGTTATAAGCATCTCCTTTGGGTCCGCGTATATCCAGGAAAAATTTAGCCAGGTTCAGATATTCTTTGTTACCGGTTACTCTATAAAGTTTTACCAGCCCCAGTTCAACAATCTGGTGACCCGGGTATTCCTGTTCTTTACCAGGACCAAAATCCTTTACCAATAAATCTGCATTTTTAAGGGCAATGTTCAGAAGTGTTTTTTTTCCGGTAGCCTTGTAATGGGCTACGGCTGATTCGTATAAATGACCGGAGTTATAGAGTTCGTGACTGAGTTCTTCTTCTTTTTCCCATCGTTTTGTACCAATCCATTCATGGGGTTTTGCCGTTTTTGCTGTACGAAAGGTATAGAGGTATCCATCTTTTTCCTGGGCATCTCCTATCATCTGAATCAGAGAATCCATTTGCTTATCCAGTGCAGGATCATACGATTCCTGTAAACTATAGGATGCTCCCTCCAGCAGTTTATATAAGTCGGTATCATCAAACGGATAATCGCTTAGCTTACCCTCTTTTTTCTTGCCGGCGGCGATCAGAAAATTATCCATTCTTCTGTTTTCACGGCATTTTTCAAGAATAAAGGGAATGGTAACCCGTGCATTGGTTTGTAATCTGGGTTGCCAGAAATCATCTGTTAAGTGAACCCTTGTAAAATCCACTGGCTGAACTGCATACCCGCTCATCAGGTTTTGTGCAGTTACCTGGGGTAAATGGAAAAATAATTGACCAATAATACTTATTAATAGCAGTTTCCAATATCTATTTTGCATGCGTTTATTGCTTTTGAAAATGAGAATCACACTTTATAAAGAATACGGACTTTAAAGATAAACGGAATACCTGAAACTCATCCCAAAAGCGATATAGTTGGTTTAATCTGGCTTGTGAGGAAAGTACAGTTATTGTAAGTATTACAGCTATGGAGAAGATATGATGGGAATCCTGTAACTTTTATGGATGGTAATACGGCTAATCATCTTACTAGGCTTATTCCCATTCTCTTTACTGGCACAGGATGCTGCGGGAATTTTGCCTGAAATGCCCAAATTAAAAGATACAACAAAACAAAGAGATCTGATCGATCTTGCAAAAAGCTGGTTACACATCAAATCGAAAACGATAAAGGCAGAGCGGGAAAAGATGATATACTTTACCCTGCTTCCACTAACCAGTAGTGTTCCGGGTGGAGACGGCAGGGTATTGATTACAAGCACAACCCTTGGCACTTATTTTGGCCCTCGTAAAACCACAAATATTTCCAGCGCCACATTTGCACCTTATTGGAATTTTAATGGCCGATTCGGTCTGCCTTTGCGAACCAGTGTATGGTTACCCGGAAATAGCTATACCATTCAGGGAGATACCCGTGTGCTTGTGTATCCACAATATACCTGGGGGTTGGGTACCAGTCATTCTTATGGGGAACAAATACTCATAGATTATAAATACATACGATTTTACCAAAGTGTGCTCAAGCAAATCAAACCATATTTTTTTGCGGGGTTAGGATATCATTTAGATTACCATTTTAATATTTCAACGAACGACTCACTTACCAATTTGAAACAATATACCGGGTATGCCTATGGTACCGGTAATTATTCATTTTCTTCAGGCGTTAGTCTGAATCTGTTATATGATACGCGCAATAATTCGATTAATCCATTACCCGGTAGTTATATAAATATTGTATATCGGGTTAATCCGGTTTTTATGGGTAGTAATAATAACTGGCAATCATTGTATGTTGACTTGAGAAAATATCTATCCATGAATCCTGGAAATAAGAATCAGCAAAATACGCTGAGCTTTTGGTCGTATTACTGGACAGTTTTCACCAAAAACACCCCTTATCTGGATTTGCCTGGTATTGGTTGGGATCCCTATAATCGATCAGGTCGGGGAATTGACCAGAACCGATACAGGGGCAGCACCCTTTTTTATGTTGAAAGCGAATACAGGCGGGATATCACAGAAAATGGGCTATTGGGTTTTGTCATTTTTGGGAATATGAATACAGTAAGCGGTTCAGGTAATTTGTTTACTTCCTGGCATCCCGCTGCCGGAACCGGATTACGAATAAAGTTTAATAAGGGTTCCAATACTAATATTGGGATTGATTATGCTTCTAGTAAAGGGTATAGTGCTGTTATTTTCAATCTGGGTGAAACATTTTAAATGCCATATTATACAATGCACCGGTATTTTATTCAATGTTGGCGAATCCATAAAATATTACGAGTGAGTGCAAGCGGCAGAACCCCTTAATCCATTGAGCATTAGTAAGTTTTAGTGAGCTATTTATATATCAGATTATCTGAAAAGGATTCTTTTTTTTGGTAGATAGCCCGCTTCACTATTATTTTGCACCCGGAGAGTTGGCAGAGCGGTCGATTGCGGCAGTCTTGAAAACTGTTGACTGTAACAGGTCCTGGGGTTCGAATCCCTAACTCTCCGCCTTCGGTCGCTGAAGCGACCTTCGGCGGACAAGTCCGGCGAAGAAGTGGAAGAGACTTATAGACACCAAGACCAGAGGTCTTGGTGTTTTTTTTGTCTTGACCTTTTTGAGTGAAATAGTCAGGAATCTTTGGATAGATTAGGTGTAAATGCTCTTTCTTGATAATTAGGAGTTAGTGAAATTTGGGGAATAATGAAGGGGTATGCAATATGTTTATATTCTTCGCTGTAAAGATGGGACTCCTTATACGGGGTGTACTGCCGATTTAAGAGAACGATTTAGGAGGCATAGTGATGGGGGCGTGCCGGCTACGAAAGGGAATCTTCCGGTTGAACTTGTTTTTTATTGTGCTTTTAAAGAGAAATTGAGTGCTTTTGAGTTTGAGAAGTATTTGAAATCCGGATCGGGTCGGGCTTTTATGAATAAAAGACTTTTTAGATAAAGTATAATTCTCCGAAATATTTGATTCTAGATCCTGCATTGCATTATTTTACAGTAACTATCATTCATCAGTGACCAAAACCGTGCCTTCGTGCCTTTGTGTGAGATTTATTTTGCGCACAAAGGGACGAAGGCATGGGTTGCTTTTTTATAATCTTATTCCTCTCCCCTATACTCCAAAATATCCGCAGGCTGGCAATTGAGCACTTTACAGATAGTTTCCAGTGTACTAAACCGGATGGCTTTTGCTTTGCCGGTTTTAAGGATCGATAAATTAGATAAGGTTACACCCACTTTCTCAGAAAGTTCGTTTAAAGACATTTTACGTCTGGCCATCATTACATCAAGGTTTACAATTATTGGCATGGTTTATACAGTTAATTCGTTTTCGGTTTGCATTTCAATTCCTCTTTTAAAAAGCTGGGCAATTACAAAAAGTGTAGCACTCATAAACAGCCATACATCCGACCCCGCTAAGCGCAAATGCTCTATATCAGGCATTTTTACTCCCTGCTTAACAAACCACTCAGCATACTTACTCCCCCACCATGAAAACAATCCAATCAACAAAGAAAAATAAGCAACGATAAAAATAAAACGCCCCATTTTGCTAGTAAATGGCTGAGAGATATTCAGATCTTTATTGTGCAAAATTTTCAGGATTTGATAAAAAATACATGCTTTCAAGACTGCAGCAATACTCATGAGTAAGGTTTCTACCAGAAAATAGCCATGGTCGTATTCATAAAGACTCGATAAGTCAAGTCCCGGCCAGAAACTGTTTGCACCTTTTTGGTTGATAAAGAATGTGTAAAACGAATTGGATAAATACCCACCCGCCTCTATACTTACGCCTACAAATATTATCCAGGAAAGGATGTACAAGAATTTCAGTACCAGTTTAGTGTTTATTTTCATAATGGTTCTGTTTTGATGAATAATTGTCAAATTTAATTTTATTTATTGATAAACAATAAAATA
>CAIWKU010000526.1 GCA_903913355.1 uncultured Bacteroidota bacterium
ATTCTAAACAACAAAACCTAAACCGGGGTGGGCTAATATCACTAAACCCTACTTGCACCAGCAATGCCCAATATCCAAATCGGCAGGATTATAAGAAGCGAAATGATCAATGCGGTCCAGATTGGCTTGGTTTCATAATTTGGATTTTCTGGGATATACTTAGCAAAAAAATATTTGCCTAATAGTAGCCCTCCTATAATACTTAGTGAAAAACTAAATGAATAACCCTTGGTATGCAAAGAAGCATTTACAATTATTTGAAATAGGGTATATGCAATCGACCCGGCCAGAACCCAGTTAGATTCCTCTTTCTTTTGGATCTTTCTTAAATTTTGGAATAATAATACCCCGCCGAAAATTGGACCGAAAAAGATGGAGAACCCCAAAACCGCTGTTTTCGAATATATCTGTATCGGGTTTTCTGCAATTTGTATAGTTTCTTCCGTAGTGATCAGGTTATTATTTTCCATCCAATAGTCTTTAGAATGTAAAAAGCAATAAATATTTACTCAATATACCCTTCAAAAGTTATTAGAACAAGCTTCTCTTTTAAAAAATTAAACTGGTACACTTGTCGATGGTCAATATCTCCTACCTGAAATTTATCACTACTGATTTTTATGTTTAAAGCCTTTTCTACTTCTGGTTTGGTTAAACCGATTTGTATGCCATTTCGCAATTTTATTTTTTCATTTTCGATAAAAGCAGATTGTACCATATCCTTAGTTGCTGTATGGTAAATCTCAACTTTGGTCCTACCTTTTGAAAAACTATATGCCGTATCAATTTGGGTAGAATCATATTTGTTCCTTACCAATTTCATGCTCGGCGTTAGTATATCCCCGAATGTTTTTTTAAAGATTTTTACATTCATAGGAAATCCAAACGCATTGGTGGCCCAGGTATCTTTCAGCATATAGGGTAACTCAGAGGACCCTTGACCCCATACCATAACAGGTACGCATAATACTAACAGGAATAAGTGTTTCATAGAATCGGATTCATTTTTTATTAGCCATTCATCAATTCAATACAATTCATTAAATGGCAAACAATCGATATCGGGTTTCTGGGGGGCAGAAACAGTAATTTATTTATACAACAATAGAATAAAGCACTATTGTTGAATTATGGCTCTTATCAGGCTTCAATTAATTTTGCAATACTAAATGCACAACCCGCAGCCAAAGCACCAATTAACGCAACTTTCAATGCGCCCTGGAATGGTGGCATACCAGTTAGCTTACTTTTGAAATATCCGAATATACATAAGCATAGCAGGGTAACTCCGGCCGAGATCTTTAAACCACTAATGCCATCCGCTACAAAGAAATACGGACTCAAGGGTATTAGTCCACCCACTATATAAGATGCTCCTATATTAAAAGCACTTTTGCGGGCTCTCTTGGGATCCGGCTTTTCAAGTCCCAGTTCATATTTCATCATAAAATCAGCCCAGCGGTCTTTGTCTTTTACCAATTCTTCCACAGCCTGATCCTGAACAGAGGGGCTTAACCCCAGACCTTCAAAAAATACGCGTACTTCCTCCCTTTCCACATCTGGTAAATTCTCAATTTCATCATATTCTCTTTTTAGCTCACTGTTATAATGATCCTGTTCAGTTTTTCCTGCCAGGTATCCGCCTAATCCCATGGCAATAGACCCAGCGGCAATTTCAGCAATACCCGCAATAACAATCAGGTGCACATCTTTTACAGCCCCGCTCAAACCGGCAGCCAGGGCAAAGGGAACGGTTAGTCCGTCAGACATTCCAATTACAATATCTGTCAGTATTTCTGAGCTGGTTAAGTGTTGCTCGGTATGCGTGTGATGAAGATGGGTGTCCATAGTCAGATTTTGGTATTTAGTGCATTAGGTTTTCCTTACTAACTATCGGGTCTCAAATCCGGATAATAAAAGCCTGGAAATTGTATAAGAAATAAAAATAATGATTATTGGGCTTACATCAATATTTTGGCCGTTTTGTTATATAAATCCTTAGATACCAGGGAAGTAGATTCGTTTAAGCTTTTGTTAACATGTAGGTAACCTTGTGGTAACAATTTGGTAACACGAGGAAGCAACCTTTGCCGCGAAAACTAAAACAAAAATTATGTTAAAAGAAGCTGCTTGCCGTAGTGCAATGTATTGTGCTTTTTCTAATCTCCTCTTACACATTTGCACAGGAAACTACTGCTACATTAAATGGTCATGTAAAGGAATCCAAAGGAGCATTTGTACATGGAGCCAGTATTACGGTTAAGCATGAGCCTACCGGTTTTGTATCCACCGCACAAACCAATAACAAAGGAATATTTGTCATCCCCAATCTGAAACCAGGCGGCCCTTATACCATTAAAATTTCATTCGTTGGGTTTAAGGAAGAGGTATTGAATGATGTAAACCTGAGCCTCGGCACCAACCCGGATCTGAATATTAACCTGACCAGTACAGCTACCGTATTAACAGAAGTAACCGTTGCTTCTAATGGAAGAAAACAAATCTCTGGTGCTAATACTGTTGGGGCAAAACAATTGTCTACCCTTCCCAGCCTGGGCAGAAGCCTATCTGATTTTACCCGTCTTACTCCTCAATCGAATAATAACTCTTTTGCTGGAAGTAATTTCCGTTACAATAACCTCACCATCGATGGAGCAATTAATAATGACGCGATTGGGTTTAGTAATTCTTTTGGCGGACAAAGCGGTGGTGGTCAGAGTGGTGCTGCAGGTGCAGGTACCCGTACCAATCCTTATAGTTTAGATGTTATCCAGGAAGTGCAGGTGCAACTTTCTCCGTTTGATGTAAAGCAGGGCAATTTTACCGGGGGTAGTGTAAATGCGGTTACTAAAAGCGGTACCAATGATTATCATGGTTCAGTATATGGCTATGGTCGTAACCAGGCTTTGGTTGGTAAAAGTGTTGACGGATTAAAAACAAGTATCGGCTCCACATTTCACGATTACCAATATGGAGCAACTTTAAGCGGTCCTATTGCCAGAAATAAAGCTTTCTTTATTGTGAATTTTGAACAAACCCGCAGACAGGAACCTACTTTCTATAATGCCGGTGATCCAGGTTCAGCAGTTACCATCGCTGATGCCACAAGTATATACAATCAATTAAAAACAAAATACGGGTATGATGCAGGATCTTATTTAGGGCCCTATACCGTGTTTACCAATAGTGATAAATTATTTGCCCGTCTAGATTTTACAATCGATCCTAAGAATACGTTAACCCTTAGAGCCATTTATACCAATGGATGGGGTAATAACCTGGAACGTACTTCTACCAATTTCCAGTTTGGATCAACCGATTTTACACAATACACCAAGAACCTGAACCTTACTGCAGAATTGAAAACCAAGGTTTCCAATAGTGTAAGTAATCAGTTTAACCTGAGTTATATCAATGTACATGAATACAGAGATTTTCCAGGGGTGATTTCCCCATTGATGGATATTGGGGGTGGTGCGGTTTGGACAGGTACCTGGAGAGAAGCTTCTATTTATAATATGAAGCAACAAACCGTTGAAATCAGTGATAATGTTACCATGACTGCCGGTAACCATAAATTCACTTTTGGTACCCATAATGAATTCTATAACCTTACCTATGGATTTGTCAATTCATGGAATGGCCGTTGGGAATATTCCAATTTAGCCAGTTTTCTGGCCGACAAACCCAGCCGTATTCGCGGAGCTTATTCCATAGATCCAAAATTGCCGAATGACAGAAATGCGATCTATAATAATCCGCCTAGTCCGTTTACAGTTGGATTGATGAGTGTATATGGCCAGGATGAGATTTCTGCCGGAAGGAATTTTAAAATAACCCCGGGACTTCGGATTGATTATTCCAACCTAGGGAATCCTATACCTGTAGACAAAGACTTTGGTACTGATATAAGCAATACCACTAATACCACGTATACCAATACACCTTTTAGCCAGTTGAATAATCAGTGGCTGGGTAAAGCAACCCTTTCACCAAGAGTAGGATTTAGTTGGGATGTGAATTCCAACCAATCTATTATCATCAGGGGTGGTACGGGCATTTTTATTGGAAGAATGCCGTTTGCATGGATAGGATATGCGGAAACTTTGAGCGGTGGTTATTATAACAATATCGATTTCAAACCTTCTTCCAGCAATACGATTGGGGGTAATACATCAGTTCCTTTGGCCATTAATCCTCTGTATTTGAAAGATACCATCAATGCACATGCATTAGCCAGTGCCAATGCGGCTACTACCAGAGAAGTAGATGTGATCGATAATAATTTCAAACTGCCACGTGTATTGCGTAGCAATCTGGCGGCAGACTTTAAGTTTGGGAAAGGATATAAATTAACGCTGGATGTTTTGTACACAAAGAGTTTATATGATGTACAATTTAAACAGATCAATATTGCTGATCAGGTTCAATACTATACATCCGGACCTACCCAATCACCGGTATATGTTGGGGGAAAGCTGAATACACAATACTCAAATGTGTATATGCTTACCAATACTACACAAGGATATCGTTATAACCTGACTGCACAGTTAAGCAAAACCACTAATAATCTTTCCATTGGCACACATGCCCTGAATATAAATTGGAGCGCTGCGTATACCTATGGAGTAAGTAAGGATCTGAGTAATGGTATCCGGAATTCATTCCAATCAAATTTTGAATTGAATCCGGTAGTAGTGGCCAATAATCCTCAACTGGCATATTCTAATTTCGATCTTCGTCACAGGATCGTTGCAACTTTCGGTGGTAACCTTATCTGGAACAGCATAAATACGAGTTCACTTACTTTCTTCTATTCCGGTCAATCAGGTAGTCCATATAGTGTAGTATATAATTCCAGTGGAGCACCTTTTGGCAATGCGGCCAATGCCAACCTGCCTTATATCCCGGTTAGTCAAAGTGATATTCGTTTAGCTGATAATGGAACGTACACTGCAGCACAACAATGGACCGACCTGGATAATTTTATCAAAGGAGATAAATACCTGAGCAGCAGAAGAGGACAGTACGCTGAAAGAAACGGATTACGCACCCCCTGGAACCATGAACTGGATCTGAAACTGATGCACGAATTCAAACTAAGCAAATCTAATAAATCAAATAGCCTGCAGATTAGTCTGGATATTTTCAACGTACTTAACCTGATTGATAATAGTTGGGGCCATATCACGTTTGTTACGAACGTAAATAACTATACGGTTAATATGCTCACTTTTGCCAAAGACCAAAATGGGGTATCACCCGGCAAACCCAGTTCAGGATATTTGCCTACGTTCAACTTTAATAAGCCTACAGGTTTAGATGGTCACTATTATACAGTTGATCCTATCAACTCCAGATGGCAGGGGCAGTTTGGGATAAAGTATATTTTTTAAGTGGGGATGATTTGGGGTGGTTTATAGTGGTCGGTTTAGGGTTGTTTTTGGTTGCAAGTGGGTAATCATTAGCAGTTAACAGCCAGCAACAACGAACTATTACCACTAAAGATGATAAACCAAAAACCCTGAACAGAAATTGTTTCTGTTCAGGGTTTTTAATTTAAGTTGTTGCGTATTTGGAGTCGTTAGTTGTTTTAGTTAACTATCGTTCACTATCAACAACAATGAACTCTTACCATTAACAACCCTAAACCATAAACCCTAAACTATAAACAGTAGTTCAGTTACCAGTTATTCATTTGTTCAGGAACAATTCTTTCCGGTTTTTCAATGGGATTCTTTTCCCAGTTGGGGTCGTAGCTAACAAACCAGCTTAGCCAAAGTGTGCGCGATAAGCGCATGATCAGGGGTTGGGTAATCAGTAATAAAGTGAATGCTGTACCCATCCAGTAAAAAATACGATTATCATCAATGGAGAAACTTACACCAATCAATACTTTCCAGGCAACAAATGTGGCGGTTAAAAAAGCTATGCTTAATGCATAACTCACATAACCGGTGCCATAATAAAAGCCCACTTCTATTTCGGTAGGCTGACCACAAACAGGACAATGCTCATGCATCAGCACATTTTTCTTCATGTTATATGCATTGTCGACCTGAAAAATTTTCCCTTCTCTGCAACGTGGACAACGATTGGTTAACGTACTTAGTAGATAAAATCTTTTCTTTTTTCTGGATTCCGGCATAAAAAGGGAGTTGATGGGACTGCAAGGTACTTATTCATTTCTAAATGTGGGGAGGTGCTCTTTTAATCAATAGAGATGTAGAGATTTATAGATTAAAAATACGGTAACCAGCTTCTTTCATTGCGTCCATTGCGTTACTGCTATTAATGATGAGTTTAAAAGCTGTAACGCAATGGACGCAACGAACCGCAAAGAACGCAAAGTGGAAAGGAAATTAGTTAGGTGCGTGGAATCAATACCTGAGAAAGGCAAGTATTTACTTATTTTATTATGTTAAACAATAGAAAATAAGTTTAACCAAGAATCTTCTCCATTTGCATACTTCTCGATCCTTTGATCAGGAAATAAGTGTTTTCAAATCTCTGGCTGTTAAACCATTCTGCGGCTTCTGGAGCATTATTAAAAAATTGATATGTATGCGCAATTTTTCCAAAATCTCCACCCACTAAAATCACTTGCTCCCATTGATATTTTCGAATCAGTTCTATCAATGCTGTATGTTCTTCGATACTATCCTTACCCAGCTCCATCATGCCACCTAATAATAGTATTTTATGGCCGGAATGAATATTGGCAAAATTTTCAACAGCTGCCCGCATACTGGTGGGGTTGGCATTATAGGCGTCCAGTATAAAAGTATTGCTCCCTATCTTCAACAACTGAGAGCGACTATTGGAGGGAGTATATGCTTCTATTGATGCAATTATTTTTTCTTCAGGTACTTTAAAATATTTTCCTATCAATACAGCAGATAGAATATTCGGCAAATTATAATCACCCACTAATTGGGTACGAATGGTTACAGGCGATATCCCGGCAGTAATGGCCACTTCCAGAAAGGGCTCATTTGACAATACTTTTCCTTGAATGGAGCCTGCTGATTGTCCATACTTCACAATATGCGGTACCTTTGCACTCATGGTTTGCAGGTAATCATAATCTGCATAAACAAAAGCGGTTCCGTTATGGGTACTTAAAAAATCATATAGTTCTCCTTTCCCTTTTCTAACACCTTCTATTCCGCCAAACCCTTCTAAATGTGCTTTACCACAATTGGTAATCAATCCATGTGTTGGCTCTGTATACCGGCAATAACTTTCAATTTCTTTCTGGTGATTGGCTCCCATTTCAATCACAGCCATTTCGGCATCTTTACCAATACTTAATAAGGTTAGTGGAACACCAATATGGTTATTTAGGTTTCCTACGGTTGTGTATGTTTTAAAATGAGAAGATAGAACTGCTGCAATCAATTCTTTGCTGGTGGTTTTTCCGTTACTTCCTGTGATAGCAATGATAGGAATTTGAAATTGTTCGCGATGATATTTGGCTAATTCCTGTAATGTCAATAAAACATCATCAAAACGAATAATTCGCGGATCTGAAGAACCAAGGTCTTCATCTACAATTGCATAAGAAGCCCCCTCCTTCAAAGCCTGAACCGCAAATTGATTCCCATTAAAATTCGGCCCTTTCAATGCGAAAAACAGATCTCCTTGTTTTAATTTCCGGGTATCGGTTTGTATAGAGGGATACTTTTTGAATAGATTATATAATTCGGGGATGGTCATTCTTTTGGCTTTTGGCTTTTGGCTTTTGGCTTTTGGCTTTTGGCTTTTGGCTTTTGG
>CAIWKU010000527.1 GCA_903913355.1 uncultured Bacteroidota bacterium
CAATTTTAATTGTTTCACCGCGCAATACGCCAGATACAACCAATCCAATACCAGGTACATTAAATACAGAATCTACATAAAAAATACTTCCTTTCAAATCGTTAGTCCATAAATTTCTTGGTTTTAAATTACTGATAAAATTTCCATGAGGATACAAAATCTTTATTCAATGTTTGATTCGTCAATATCGCCCTAAGCATTTCCACGGGCATGGCATTTTCGTGCAGTATGGCATCGTGGTATTGTTTGTAACTCATTTTACCACTATCCACCAATTCTTTTTTTAATGCCCAGAATTGAAACGCGCCGATCATATAACCTATCTGGTATAAAGGCGGGTAGCCTCCTGTAAAGGATCTTCTCACTTCTCCTTCAGCATTGGCTCTTTCATGCCCTACCCTGTCTACCAGAAAATCTATACACTGTTGTGGTGTCCATTTACCCAGATGATAATTCAAAGAAAAAATGATTCTGGCACAACGATGCATTCTCCAGAACAACATCCCTATTTTATCTTCCGGCGATTGAGGAAAACCCAGGTCCCATAACAAAAATTCCCAGTAAACCGCATTCCCTTCTATCCAGAAAGGTGTATCAAAATTGCGGTAAGCTTTATACCGGTTATTCATGTATAATTGTAAATGATGACCAGCCACCAATTCATGATGTACGGTTGCCCTTGAAAAATGCGGATTATTACCCCGCATGCTCATTAATTTATCCTCTTCTTTCATGGTGTTGGTAGGATAGGATATCAAAAGACTTTCTCCACCTAGAAAGAAGGGAGCAAATAATTGTCTTTCAGGCGACATCATTTCCATGGTCCAGTCTTCCTCAGCCAGAGGCGGAATCGTAACCAATTGATGCTTCTTTAAGAAGTCTACCGACTCATTATATAATTTCATGATGGCCTGGGGCTGCTCTCCCGCGGGCACATAGGTGTTTTTAACTTTCTCCTGTGCAGCTCGCCAATTATCACCAAAACCCATTTCTTTGCTGGCTTTCAGCAATTCCTGGTCACACCAGGCAAATTCCTTATTGGCAATCTCTATCAATTCTTCAGGAGTATACGGGATCATTTCAACCTGTAATTGCCTGATAATTTCATCTCTTCCAATCGGGTTACCAACAATTCCGCTGCCGTCCTCTTTCTGGTTGGATATTGCTTTCCCTTTACTTTTAAATAAAGCAGCATAACTATTTAGCAAACTATCTGTAGTTTTAAAAGGCTGTGGTATCCACCAGGTAAATGCTGGATCATACCCATTATAGAAATCAAATACATTTTTCAAGGCAGCTTGTAAGCCTTTGATTACCGACATAGCGCGATTGCTAAGCGCCAGGTCAATACTTTTTTCTTCCTCCAGTTTTTTAAAAGAACCCAAAATTTGTTTTTGAATCAGGGTTAATTGCTGTGCCAATTGCTTACTGTCTACTGCATTCCCTCTGCGTCTTGGTTTTTCAATTGCATAGATGCTGTCTGCAAAACTTATCCATTTACTGACTTGTTTATATTCACTCGCTTCCGTTTCAAGCAACCGGATTTCTTCTCTGAGGTTTCTGCTAAATAAAATATAATCTACCCGGCTCCCTACCGGCAATTTGTCAAAACTCATTTGGCCTAATAAACCAAGGTATTCGTCTGCCAGTTTCTGAAGTCTTGTGTTCCTTTCAGGAGAACTGCGAATAAATAATACCCTGGACAAACTGGCTTTGTCAGCAGTATATTGAACCATCAGGTTATTTACTTCACTGGTTTGTTCATAAAGAACTGATGGCGCTTTTTGTGCAAAGCCGGAAGAGGAGGATTCTAGTATAATAACAAGTAATAGAAAGTAAATGGGTTTTCTCATGTTAGATGAATTAATAATTAACAATTAATAATTAATAATTGATAGCATTGAAACCTCTTATATAGATAATGATTTTTGTCAATATTACAGATAAGTGTATTGTAGCGTTTATCACAAGACTTTTATACCGATTTCGCCTAGCTTTTTATATATTTCTGCATATACATTACTTCTTGTACGATCTGCTTTTACAACGTCTTTGCACCAGAAGTAAATTTTTAATTCGGCTGATTTATCAGTGATTGCATTGATAAGAATATCCGGCTCCTTTTGTGAAAGAACATCTGGGTTAGCATTGATAATCTCTTTGATGTCTTTTCTGGTTTCTTCTGAAAGAAAAGATTTGTCGATTGAAAAAGAGAAAGTTACCCTGGCATTCGGGTTGCTGAATGTCCAGTTCACGATATTTTTAGATAGAATATCCCCATTCGGTATAATCACTTCTGCGCCATCATTGGTTAAGAGTGTGCTGGATCTGACACTAATTTCTCTGACCCTTCCTTTCTGGTCTCCTATTTCAACCATATCGCCAATACGAAGTGGACGGTCGAAAATGAGAATAATACCGGATACAAAATTGTTTACAATACTCTGTAACCCCAAACCAATACCAACACCTAAGGCACCAAGTATGATGGTAATCTGTGATAGCTCCAGTCCTGAAGCGGCCACTGCCAGCAGGAACCCGGCTGTTAAGAGGATTAAGCGGGTTATCATGAGTTTAGATCTTTGTCCCTTATTATCAAAAGCAGCTTCATCACCCACATCGCCAAAGAAATAAGCAATGTATTTCTGTAAAAAATTGGCGACCCAAATAATGATAAAGAATAATAATACTCCACTTAAATGCAAACTGAAATTACCTAGTACCCTTGGCTTTTGAAGAAACTCTGACACAATCTTTTCTAATGGGGCATATATATTCAGGTTGGTAGTAAACACAATCAGCCAAATAATCAATGCAAGGTAATTAGCCATCTTAGTAATGCCATTGGCTATATCTCCAGCACTAAACTGGATTGGATACTGTTTCCGCATACGACTACTCTGTATCTGTAACAGTAAAGATTCTTTAATCAACTGAACAAATACAATTAACCCGATTGATTGGGCCATAGTATAGATACCAGTTGCACCAAATATCTGTGATAAGGTAACTCTTCCAAACATATTGCAGATAACTGCCAGTATATTGAATAGTATATAGAAAGTGCCTGCTATAAAAAGTGTCCTATTCTCTTTTATGTGTTTCCGGAAGAAGATCATTGCCAGTACTCCCAGTATAAAACAAGCCAGGTTCAAGGCAAGTGCCCACCAGCGTTGCATATAAGCAGGTATCCCTAAAAACCGGGTAAAAGATATGAGCAGGAACAGCACAACAAAACCCAACCAAAAGAATAATAAAATACGGGGTTTTAGCTTTCGGAAAAGTATAGTGAGTGCCAATAATAGTAAAAGCTCAATGGTTTCGATATAAATAGCCGGGGCATTTAAATCGAAAAGAGGTGCCAGGTTGAGTATCACCAGAATAGAGGCCAATAAGGGTATGGGTTTAATATAAACCGGGTCCAGATCGTTCAATGCATCCAGTTTATGTAATTGTTTGAG
>CAIWKU010000528.1 GCA_903913355.1 uncultured Bacteroidota bacterium
ACAAAGAAAAAATAATGAAAATAACTTAGCAATACATTGTTTTTGAATAAGCATACCCTTTGTTTTGTTGATACAGAATGATTAATCGTATTGAATACATAAATGTTTATTCTGGCAATAAAATGCCGGTTATAAAATTATTCAAATCAAAATATTTCAGGGCCATTTTTTTAACAGTATCTGCTGTAATTGCATCAACACGTTTTTCATACGTAAGTATTCTTTTCGGATCAGTCTTATTGATCTCCGCACTGTTTAAAATCGATGCCCAATAAATATTGGTTTTAATATCTTCCTCATACTTTTTCTTCCAGCCTTCTTTTACTTTACCCAAATCAATTTCAGATGGACCATTGGTTTGTAAGTTTTTAATCAATTCAATAGTGGCTGCTATTAGTTTATCTACATTCTCAGGTCCACAGGGTATCGTAAAACTAATGCTATAGTTTTGGTAAGGTATTTTAAATAACCCTCCGCTTACAGAGGCTCCATAAACGCCTCCCATTTCTTCCCTCAGTTTTTCTATTACCTTGATTTGTAATACTTCAATAGCCGCCTGGAGATAATTGTTTTCTTCGGGATCATAATTAGATTCTCCTGTAAATGTTAATTCAACTAAGCTTTTTGCCTCTTTTCCTTTTTTAACGGTAAATGTCACTTTTCCCTTTGGTGGTCTTATACCAAGGTCAACATAGTTGTGGGTAACTTTATTGCCTGGTAATGAACCCAAATAGGTTTCGATCAAAGGTTTGGCTTCATTGATATCAACGTTTCCTATCAAATAGAAATTTAGACCGTCTGCATTGCCAAAGATTTCTTTATAGATTGCATAACAACGGTTCATATCCACTAAGCTATATTCTTCCGGATGAAGAAGGAATCCTACTGCGCGAGGGTTGTTTTGCGTCAATACCTTTTGTAAGGAATCCTGGAAAAAATAATTAGGGTTTTGCAGTATTCCACCCATCATTGATTTTTGTTTAGTGATATAGGAACTGAAAAGTGCCTCATCCTTTCTTGGCTGTGTAGCATATAAATAGATTAATTGTAAAGCGGTTTCAAAATCCTTTTTACTGCTGGACCCGAAAAAGCCTTCTGAAGTTCCTTGAATAATTGGATTTACTCTTACTGTTTTGCCGCTTAAGAATTTTTGCAGATCAACGGGTGTAAGGTCTTTTACACCCATTTCAGACACAACTGTAGATGCCAGGAGGGCATTGTATTTGTCTTTTATGCCATATTGATTACTTCCCCCAGATCTCGAGGAAAGGAGAAAAATCTCATCATTTTTAAAATTGGTTGATTTTATGGTAACATTTACCCCATTACTTAAGGTTAGTTTTGTAATGCCCAAATCAGTATCTCTGGATTCGTTCAAAATTTTGCCTCCAACAGGTGCCTTGTCAATTAAAGAGCTAGCAACTTTTTTTTCTGCATAAGCCTTTACATCTATATGAGAGGCATTGTCTAGCAATGCCAATAAATCAGTATTTGATGGCACTGGCACATCCCTTTTTTCAGGGCCGGTAATCAAAACGAATTTTTTCTGCCCGCCATCCATTTGTGTAGCAAGTTCGTTAACTTCCTTAAGGTCAATCAGCGGCAAGTTTTGTTTTACAAATGCATATTCTGTCTCTATACCAGGTATGGGTTCATTTACAAGAAAATGACGGATAAACTCTCCCAAAACCATATTGGAATTGGTTTTACCAACTTCCTTTGCCATCTGCTCATAATTATTCAAATAACTAATTTTGGCTCTTTCCAACTCTGGAGCAGTGAACCCAAATTTTTTAATTCTTTCACTTTCTGTGAGCATTGCTTCCAGTGTTAATTTCACATCACCTTTTCCCGTAATGGCAGTAGATGTGAACGATTCATATCCTTTCAGGAAAGCTCCAAACCCGGAAAACGCATACAGAAAGGGTGGATTAGGCTTTTGTGAAAGTTCCTGTAAACGATCATTATACATTTGCCCAAATAATGATTTGACCATATCTTTCTTATAATCAGCCCAATAAATTTGTTCTTTACTGGGTTTAATAAAATTGATAAACTGTATTTGTGTTTGCTCCCCTTCTTTATCACCAATACTCATTACTTCCTCTTTCTGACGGGCTATTATAGGTATGATAGCTGGTCTGGGTCTTTCTACTTTTGGATTTACCAGATCACCAAAATGCGCTTTAATTTTTGCAACAGCTTCCTGTGGGTCAATATCTCCAACCACCACTACTGCCATTAAATCTGGCCGATACCAGTCAGCATAAAACTTCCTTAAAACATCTGGTTTAAATGTTTTCAGTAACTCTTCTTTACCTATAGGTAATCTTTCTGCGTATTTTGATCCATTTAATAATTTGGGGAAATATTGGTTTCTCATTCTTTCTCCCGAACCTTTCCCAATTCTTAATTCTTCCAGTACCACGCCACGTTCTTTATCAATTTCTTCATCGGTAAGTAAGGCGCGACCCGCCCAGTCTTCCAGAACCGTAAAACCCTTCTCTACGATTTCTGGTTTGTCTGAGGGAATAGGAAGTATATAGACTGTTTCATCAAAACTGGTATACGCATTCAGGTCTGCACCAAATTTTACACCGATGGTTTGCAGATAATTTACCAGCTCATTTTTAGGAAAATGCTTTGATCCATTAAAATTCATATGCTCCATAAAATGAGCCAGTCCCTGTTGGTTATCATCTTCCAGGATAGACCCTGCTTTTACTACCAATCTTAGTTCTAATTTTTTTTCAGGCTTTCCGTTTTTCTTAACGTAATATGTTAATCCATTAGGGAGTTTTCCAATAATCAGATCGGAAGGCAAAGGGATTTTTTCGGTCAATTTCAATTGAGCCTGCGAAAACACAAATCCAGCTAGTAATACGAGTAGAATTGTGCTCTTTAAAACCGTAGAAGTTTTTTTTCTCATATATAAATGGTGTTATGCAATTAGTAGATGTAAAATGATTAAACTATTTTGATTACTGTTGGAATTTTGATTTTTTCGACAATTTCCAAGTATTCTCTGTTTACTGGGTATAGATTTCTTAGTTATTAGTTGTTGTCATTGTTTG
>CAIWKU010000529.1 GCA_903913355.1 uncultured Bacteroidota bacterium
CCCAGCAATAAAAAGGGTATAAACAGCAAAAATCCAACCCTTTGGTAAATATGGGGTAACAAAGGTAGCTTTTTCATTTTTTGAGATTATCCTTTAAAAGTAAGGTATATATTTCAATTTGACAAGTTTATTTTACTTTTTGTAGTGTTTATTTGTCATTTTGACCTGTTTTACCACTTCATTCCCAAGCTTCACTACATTTGTTTATCATGGAAACTGACAATCAACTACTTACCATCGAGAAATTAACTGCCACTCAAATGGCTGATTTTATTAATGAGTTGATAGAAAAGGATTTTTCACGCCTAGTGCAGTTATTATATCGTCTTGATGTAAGCGAGGATAAATTAAAATCGGTGTTAATCGAACATCCAACTGGTGATGCAGGTGTGCTAATTGCGCAACTAATCATGGAAAGAATAGCACAAAGAGAAATCGCCAAAAATATGTTCACTCAAAAAGCTGAAATTCCGGAAGAGGAGAAATGGTAAGCAGAATAATCATTTAATCTGCAAGCAACTCATCTACTCTTTTAAATTGATAGCCCTCTTTTTTCAGGTAACTGATCAATTCATCCAAACGGTTATATAATTTATCTGTACGTCGCGGATCTGTTCCGGCATGTACCAATAAAATTACTCCATTCAGCTTTTGCGGCCTTGTATCATTCATTTTTTTGATAGACTGAATAATTGCCTCACTGCTTCTATAAGATTTACCCATTTCGGGGAATGTATAATCGGCATTACTCGTGGTACCGGGCGTAAAACAAAATAATTTAATATTTGCAGTATCCAGCCAACTCGCTACCTTATCATTCCACCATTCATAGGGTGGGATAAATAATTTGCGAATATCTTCATCTTTTATTCCGGCAGAAAGCATTGCATCTTCATTTCGAAACAAATCGGTTAATAATGAATCTTTTGTAACCAATGTGCTATCGCGCTTAGTCCAGTCGCAATACAGAAGGTGTTCATCTGAATGTGGGCCCATCATGTTTTTTTGCTGATACAGCTTCGTTATGCCTTCCTGAAAATCTTTATTTCTATAAAATCTACCTGTGAAAAAAAATGACCCTTTTATCTGATGCTTTTCCAAAGTATTGGCAATTGTATTTAATCCATCGCCGAATTCATCTCCAGTAAACACCAATGCAATCTGTCTTTTTGTAGAATCGCCGCGTATAGCTGCTTTATGCGAAAATTGGTAAAGAGAACTATTGGGCATAGAGCCTCTCCATTTTTTATTTTCAGGCAGGTAGTCGAACGATGCCGTTTCTTTTGCAGCCAATAAATAAATTAATGACGCAGTTCCATCCATAGTGGGTTCATTCGTGCTGTAATCACCATAATCATCATGGTAAACAGCCAGATCGCTTTGGAATTCGGCGTATTCATCTGCATCTTTTAATTGGATGCCGATCAGTCCTTTATAAATGGATGTATACACAGGTCCGTCTACCAACCCGCCGTCTATGAGGTAATGCTTGATATGTGTAAATGCAGAATGAGGGTCCTCGGGTGTATCTCCCCAGGATGGTAATCCATATACCATGCTCGTACCCCATGGATTACAACCAAATAACCAATCAAAATTAGCCTGTTGAAATTCTGCATAGGAATGATCCTGGGTTAATCGCTCATACCAATAACATTGTATCGCAAAAGAAGTGGTTAGGTTATTACTACACCAGATAAAAGGTATTCCCCGATAAAAAGCATTGTTTTTTGCTTTCTTCCATACTTTCTCTATTCCTTCCCGATAGTAATTAACTATGGTATCCTTTTTTGCTCCTTTCAATTCGAGTGCTAATTCATAATGTCCAAGATTAATAAAAGGGTACCACTGGTAATGTTTTGCTGTATCGGCACCCAGCCAGGGAGTTAACGGTTCCTGTTTGGCATACTGAAACGCTGCTGTCAGCTTACTGCTATCCCGATATTTCGATGACTGAAACAAACTGGCTCCTGCCAATTCCATATCATCAACCCAATTATCTTCTGCATAGATATAAGGTGAGCGAACAGATGCTGTTTGGCTTACTCCTGGTTTTGCTAAACCATATTTCCAGGCGCTAATCGCTTTTCTTTGCAAGAGAGAAGCAAATGCGGGTTCTGATTCAGCATATAGCAGAGAGCCTAATGAAAATGCGCTTGCAAACTTTCCTGCAATAGAAGATGTACCCGTTGTATTGTTCAGGAATTTACCACGTTGTTGCTTTTCGCCACTAACAAAATATACAGGCCTTTCAAAACCTTTTCCATAAAATGCATCTTCTTTGGGTATTCGCATACCCATATGATCTCGATCATCGCCTAACTGATTAAACATCCAGTTATCCTGAGGGTTCATTTTTAACAACCAGTTCAATCCCCATCTTGCTTCATCCAGTATATCCGGAATACCATTCTTTCCATCCAATCCATTTGCTTTTTTACGATCGGTAAACACATTTGTAAAATCGCGATAAGCGGCCAATAAATGATAAGTTGCATTCACAGATGTGGTACTATATTGTAAATAATCACTGGCATCATGCCAGCCACCTACCACGTTGATATGCGTACTGTCAGGCATGGGACCATATAATGTATAGCCATCATGCGTATGACAGCTGTCTTTCAGAAACGGGTTAAAGCCGCTCCGTTGCTGGCGCATATATTGCAAACAAAAATCAGCAGCTCCTTTATACACCGTATCATTAATCACAAAAACCGGTGAAACTGTATTACCCGCTTTTACATAATACTTTCCAGAAGTGATAAATGCTGAAAAATCAAGCCGGTAAGTATCTTCAAATGGGCCATACTTCCCAAACGATTTCCCCGCTTTATGGGTATATACTTTTTTGCGACTATCCGCAGCTATCAATTCGAATGATTGCAATGTTTGTGTTTTTTTACTGCACCAAATAGCAACTTTACTACTATGTGTAGGATACCCCAGTTGATTAATCCGAATCCAGCTACTATCTGCCGCAAAGGCTCTTCCAGTAAAGAATAAGACGGAAAGAGCAAAAAAAAGGGTTACCCTAAAAAAATATTTTTCCATAGTGCGTGAAATAGTGAAATAAAGATAGTGTTCCTCTGCAATGTATGCTCATGTTTTTACTCTATTTTCGCCTTCTAATATTGCTGTATATGAAACTGGTTTCTTATCTAAAGGATGGTCATGATCAACTTGCATTTTTTTTGGATGATCTTTTGTTTGATTGCGATCTATTACATCCGGAGCTACCCAATAGTATGAATATGTTTCTACATTATTGGGATGATATGTTTCCAATTGCCCAACAGGTAAACAAAGCGATTGTATCAGGAGTTGTAAGTAGAGAGCAAGGCGTTTCAATCAATGATATACAAGTTCTTTCTCCCGTTCCTTTCCCGGCATCTTGCAGAGATGGATACGCTTTTCGCCAACATGTAGCCGCTGCCAGAAGAAACCGGAGAGTAGAGATGATACAAGAGTTTGATCAGTACCCTATTTTTTACTTTACCAATCACCAAAGTATTCAGGGACCCGGAGAGATCCATTGTATGCCGGATCATTTTGAGAAACTTGATTTTGAACTGGAAGTAGCCATTGTCATCTGCAGACAAGGCAGAAATACTACTGCTGAACAAGCTGATCAGTATATAGGGGGATTAATGATCATGAATGATATGAGTGCCCGAAAACTACAAATGGAAGAGATGTTACTAAATCTTGGTCCAGCCAAAGGGAAGGATTTTTCTACCGTACTAGGTCCGGTTTTGGTTACGCTGGATGAGTTGGAGCCATATGAAATTCCCTGCAAAGAAGGCCATACAGGCAAAAACTGGGACCTAACCATGAAATGTTCTGTAAACGGTATCCAGGTAAGCAGCGGAAACCTGGGAGATATGGATTGGACTTTTGCTGAAATCATTGAAAGATGTGCATATGGAGTTACGATTCAGCCGGGAGATGTTATTGGAAGTGGTACTGTAGGTACGGGTTGTTTCCTTGAATTAAATGGTACTGGCAAATTACATGATCCTAATTATGTTGAGCAATGGCTGAAAGCAGGTGATACCATAGAGATGGAGGTAGAATCACTGGGTAAATTGCGAAATATAGTTGTTGCGGAGGAGTCGGATTTTTCTATTCTAGCAAAGAAACATAAGCCCTGATCTTTTCACCGCAGAGAAAAATATTTTATGTTGATTAACCTTTCTACAATCCCTGTATCAGAAAAACAAAACTGGCTCCAACACGCCATTGTACCCAGACCCATTTGCTTTGCCAGCACTATAGATACATCAGGAAATGTAAATCTTAGTCCATTTAGCTTTTTCAATTTATTTTCGAATAACCCGCCCGTAGTTATTTTTTCTCCTGCA
>CAIWKU010000530.1 GCA_903913355.1 uncultured Bacteroidota bacterium
AGTCTTCCCAGGTAAACAATCTGTCCAACATGATAAGGATAATGTGCCAGTTGTCGCAATATGGCATCATACACCAGTAAAGGCTCAGTTCTGATGGTAATTGTTTTAGTAAGGTCTTGGGGAGTAAGACTTTCCAATGTTTTCAATAAACAGTTCCATCCTTCATTCCAGAACGATACGATATCCTGTTTGCTGCATATTATCTGTTCAAATTCGGCATCTCTTTTTCTCCATTCTTTTTCTCCGTCTTCGGTTAAAAAATTTGTCCACCTGCTCAACATATTCCCATACATATGTTGTACGATCACAGCAATGCTGTTACTTTCTGAAGAGGGTTGGTAGAATAAAGCATCATCCGTAATCTGTTCAAATGTTTTATCACCCAGTTCTTTATAGTATTTGAACCGTTTAATAGCGTCTTTTAAAAATCCTTGTTCGAATGACATGAAATAATATTTTTTATTTAGTAAACTACTTTTTGAAAACTGTATAGCACCCTGGCACCTAGTCGAGAATAATCCCTTTCTAAATACGCAATCAGTAAAAAAGCAAAACAACAATCCGTTGCTTTGTAGAAAGTAGTCAGAAATCTATTTAATAACCGGCAACCGAATCATCTCCGCGCTTATCAGCTGCAGTTTCTCTTTTCCCATTGGGTAGAATGCGAATGGCTTCTGTTCTGCCGATAGCAGCTCTTTCTGAGATCTTATATCCCATAGCCTGTAATTGTTTTTTTACATCTGCATCAAAATCTTTTTCAACCATTACTTCATCCGGTAACCATTGGTGATGGAATTTGGGTTTATTAATGGCATCGTCTGCATTCATGGAAAAATCAATGATATTTACTATCGCCTGGTAAACAGATGTAGGAATGGTAGTACCACCCGGAGTTCCCACCACTACATAAGGTTTATTATTTTTCAGGATAAGGGTTGGAACCATCGAACTCAGCATTCTTTTTCCCGGCTGAATACTATTGGCTTCGCCACCTACCGCTCCATACATATTGGGAGCACCGGGTTTCACACTAAAATCATCCATCTCATTATTCAATATAAAACCTGCTCCACCAACTACGGTTCTGCTTCCATATCCACCATTGAGTGTATACGTAACAGATACCATATTACCATCCTCATCCATGATGCTGATATGTGTGGTTTCTTCACTTTCTTTAATGACACCCGCTTTTACTGATGTGCTACTACCTGCTTTATCCGGAGTATAATCACTCATTCTTTTGGCGAGATAAGTTTCATCTATCAGTGTTTTAACAGGCACATTATAAAAATCAGGATCACCCATATGTTCCGCTCTGTCGGCATAGGCACGTCGTTCGGCTTCTATCATCAATTGTACACTTTTTACTGTCTGAAAACCATAACTGCCAACGGGATATTTTTCAATCATCTTCAACATTTGTGCAATCAGGACACCGCCACTGCTGGGTGGAGCAAAACTGATAATATGGTGTCCGCGATAATCAAATTCAAGCGGACTGCGCAATTTAGCTGTATAATCTTTCAGGTCATCCAACGTAATAATCCCATTCCCCCTTTGCATTTCTTCTACAATCAATTTCGCAGTTTCTCCTTCATAAAAACCTTTGGCACCTTCTTTTTGTACTCTTTTTAAAGTAGCCGCCAATTCTTTCTGAACAAGTGTATCACCTGCTTTCCATTTGTTCTCTTTTACAAAAGCGGTTGGACGGGTACTGTATTTGATAAATGATTCACGGGTACTGTTTAATCCGGCTGCTTCTCTTTCTGAAATCACAAATCCTTTTTCGGCCAGATCAATTGCCGGTTGTATCAGTTGTTTAAAAGGGAGTTTGGCATAGTCGAGTGTGGCAAACAATCCGGCGATGGTACCCGGAATACCAGATGCAAGATGACCAGTTTGTGATAAGGCCATTTGTACGTTTCCATTTTTATCCAGGTACATATCCCTGCTGGCTTTGGAAGGAGCTGCTTCGCGGTAATCGATGCCAATCAATTCACCATTTGATTTGCGTGCGAGTAAAAAACCGCCCCCGCCAATATTTCCTGCACCCGGGTATACTACTGCCAAGGCTAATTGCATTGCAATAGAAGCGTCAAAAGCATTACCTCCTTTTTTCATCATGGCAGCACCTATTTCACTGGCCAGCGGATGGGCACAGCTAACGGCCGCTTTACTGAATTCGGCTTTTTTTACAATGGAATATTTATACGGATCAACGGTCTTGCCTGCACCTACAATAGAAGGGACCGACTGGCTGTTAACTGACTGAGTACAGACAGCTGCCAATAGCAGAATAACAATTTTTCTCATGGCAGAAAATTACAGTTTTTTAGAACAAAATAATGTGAATTGCCAGGTGTAAAATAAAAAACACTCAATTCGGTGGGAGTGCTTTGTTTCTTGCCTACATTCACAAATCATTTATATGTATATGAAAAAAATAATATTTGTAATCTTTGTTTTGTTTCTTTCAGTGGCCTCTATTGCGCAAGGTTTGCAGAGCCCCGAACAATACCTTGGCTATAAAATCGGCACCCGTTATACCCGGCACCATAAAATCGTAGAGTACTATCGTGCAGTTGCCCAGGCAAAACCGGAAATGGTGAAAATTGAAAAATATGGAGAAACCAATGAAGGCCGTGAATTGATTCTTGCTTTTATAGCTTCTCCAGAGAATCTGCAAAAACTGGAAACTATCCGCAATAATAATCTAGGGTTAGCCGGCTTACAAAAAAACAAGTCAAACACTTCCATCCATGAGTTACCAACCATTGTCTGGTTAAGTTATAATGTACATGGAAATGAAACTTCTTCTTCTGAGGCAGCTTTACTCACTTTATATGCATTAGTGGATCCATCTAATACACAAACCAAAGAGTGGTTAAAGAATACGGTTGTTGTGTTGGATCCATGTATTAACCCTGACGGAAGAGACAGATATGTGAACTGGTTCAATTCTATGGTGGGTAAAGAAATGAATCCTGATCCGGTTGCGAGGGAGCATTCAGAACCCTGGCCTGGAGGAAGGTCCAATCATTATAATTTTGATCTCAATCGCGACTGGGCCTGGCAAACACAGTTGGAAACCCAGCAGCGAATGAAAAAATATAACCAATGGTTACCGCAGGTACATGTGGATTTTCATGAGCAGGGTATCAATGGTCCGTATTATTTTGCCCCGGCAGCAGATCCTTTTCATGAAGTGATTACCCAATGGCAGAAAGATTTTCAATTAATGATTGGTAAGAATAATGCCAGCTATTTTGATAAAAATGGGTGGCTATTTTATACCAAAGAAAGATATGATCTGTTATACCCATCCTACGGCGATACTTACCCAATTTATAATGGTGCCATTGGTATGACCTATGAACAGGCCGGCGGAGGAAGGGCAGGATTGGGTATTATTAAGGCGGATGAAGATACACTAACCCTGTTAGACAGGGCCACACACCATTTTACCACAGGTTTATCTACTGTAGAAACGGCATCACGCAATCATGATAAATTGCTTGAAGAATATCGTAAATTCTTTGAAGATGGAAGAGCAGGTAAAGTGGGAGAATATAAAACTTATGTGTTAACTTCTTCTAACCTGAACCGTATCAAGGCTGTTTGTAAATTGTTGGATCGGAATGGCATTGAATATGGTTCCATTTCCAATAAAAATTTCCGTGGATTTAATTATACAACCGGTAAGGATGATGCGTACACCGATGAAGGTTACCATATTGCCGTAAGTGCTTACCAATCAAAAGCAGTTATGGCCAAAGTACTGCTGGAGCCCAAAACAGTTGTAACAGATTCAAACACCTATGATATTACGGCCTGGTCACTGCCTTATGTATATGGTGTGCAGGGATATGCTGTAAAAGAAAAACTGGATGTGAGTAATGGATGAGATCGG
>CAIWKU010000531.1 GCA_903913355.1 uncultured Bacteroidota bacterium
CACAAGTGCCTTCCGGTAAATCCTGCGTAGGGTAGATGCCGGCGCCTCCCAATACAATACCCTTATTTTCTGCTACCAGGTAAAAGCTCCCTTCTGTTTGAGAAAATAATTCAAAAAGATGGTCAGTAGATTCATCAAAATAAACCGTACCCGGCTTATTGGCACCAAATTCCTCTAAAGAACTTCGAATAATTGCGGCTATGGCCGCATTATCCCTGGGTTCAATTGGTCTTATCAGAATCTGATCCATACAATCCTTTAAAGCACTAAAAATTAAATCTATTTTTTTCGGAATTGCTTAAATGCATTAATCAATCCATTGGTAGAAACATCATGAGAGCTAACAACAGCATCGTTTACCAATTCAGGTAAAATCTGGTTAGCCAGTTGTTTACCCAATTCTACTCCCCATTGATCAAAACTGAAGATATTCCAGATAACTCCCTGTACAAATATTTTATGTTCGTACATAGCAATCAGGCTACCCAATGAATAGGGTGTAATTTCCTTTAACAGAATAGAGTTGGTGGGTTTATTGCCTTCAAATATCTTAAACGGAGCCAGTTTCTTGATCTCGTCTTCCTTCTTATCCACTTTCATCAGTTCCACTTTCACATCATTCTCAGATTTGCCATTCATCAATGCTTCTGTCTGGGCAAAGAAATTAGACAATAGTTTCACATGATGATCTCCGATCGGGTTATGACTGATAGCAGGTGCGATAAAATCGCAGGGTATCAATAGCGTTCCCTGGTGTATCAATTGATAAAAAGCATGCTGTCCGTTTGTACCCGGTTCGCCCCAGATAACCGGGTCGGTTGCATAGTTAACGGGATTGCCATTCCGGTCTGTGCTTTTTCCATTGCTTTCCATATTGGCCTGTTGTAAATAGGCCGAGAATCTGTGCATATATTGGTCATAGGGCAGAATGGCTTCACTCTGTGCACCAAAAAAATTGGTGTACCAGATTCCAATCAATGCCATCAATACCGGTATATTCTTATCAAATTTCTCTTTTCTGAAATGTTCATCAATGGCGCTGGCTCCTTTTAATAACATCTCAAAATGATCGTATCCGATGGTCAAGGCAATAGAAAGACCAATCGCACTCCAAAGAGAATACCGACCACCCACCCAATCCCAAAACTCAAACATACTGGCCTTATCTATTCCGAATGCCGTAACTTCTTTTTCATTGGTGCTAAGTGCCACAAAATGTTTGGCAATATAGGCTTCATTACCGGCGGTTTCCAGAAACCAGGCCCTTGCCGTATGCGCATTGGTCATGGTTTCCTGTGTAGTAAATGTTTTGGAAGCTACCAGGAAAAGGGTTTCTTCCGGCCGCACTTTTTTCAGCACTTCACTAATATGCGATCCGTCTATATTACTTACAAAATAAGTTTCCAGACCTTTTCTCCAATAAGGTTTCAATGCTTCTGTTACCATAACCGGCCCCAGATCACTACCCCCAATTCCAATATTAACAATGAACCTGATTTTTTTACCAGAATAGCCCTTCCACTTGCCTGTATGCACTTTTTCTGTGAATTCTTTCATCTGGTTCAATACTTTCCGAACCCTTGGCATGATGTCTTTCCCCTCAACCAGAATCGGAGTATCTGAGAAATTTCTAAGGGCAGTATGTAATACAGATCTGTTTTCGGTTTCATTGATCTTGATACCGGCAAACATATCATGTATAGCATCTTTCAGCTTACAGTCTTCAGCTAATTGCAATAATAGCTGTAGAGTTTTTTGATTGATAATGTTTTTTGAATAATCAAAAAGCATCTCTTCAAAAACAATTGAAAATTTCTGAAATCTCTCCGGATCGGCAGCAAACAGGTCACGCATTTGCCTGCGACTCATTTCTTCTTCGTGATGCTTTTTTAATAAAAACCAGGCCTGTGTATTTGTAGGATTAATTCTAGGTAACATATCTGACTCTTCTTAAATCAATTGTTGATAATAACTTATTTCCAATTATTCAAACCTCCAGGTATTTTATAACCGATTAAACGCTTCGATGGTTCGATTTACCTGATCCGGACTGATATCCAAATGAACAACTACCCGAACCTGGGTGGGAGAGATGGCTATCACAAATATACCCTGTTCCTTCAACTTAGCCGCTAAAGCCGGGGCGGTATACCTACCTTTCACTTCAAAAATGATGATATTGGTTTCTACAGGAAGTATGGTTCCAATAAAGTCTTTCTTTTCTAATACACTGGCAATCATTTGGGCATGTGCATGGTCTTCAGCCAAACGTTCAATATTATGTTCAAGTGCAAAAATGCCTGCGGCTGCGATAAAGCCGGCCTGTCTCATGCCACCACCAAATACTTTGCGAATACGTCGTGCCTTTTTAATAAAATCCTTTTTCCCGATTAATACACTTCCAACAGGCGCACCCAATCCCTTACTCAGGCAAACAGAAATGCTATCAAACGTTTCTCCATATTGAGCCGGGGTCTCATTTTTAGCAACAATGGCATTGAATAAGCGGGCTCCATCCAGGTGTAGCTTTAAATTATTTTGTGAACAAATCTCTTTAATTGATTGAATGTCAGCAAAATTATAACAACTACCCCCACCTCGGTTTGCGGTGTTTTCAAGAGAAACCAGGGTTGTGATGGGTTTATGAACATCATCCGGGTTAATGGATTCTTTGACCTGATCGGCAGTTATACGACCTCGATTACCTTCAATTAATCGGACAGAAGCCCCTGAATTAAAAGCAATTCCTCCCCCTTCATATTGATAAATATGGGATAATTTATCACAAATCAACTCATCTCCGGGTTGGGTATGACATTTAATGGCAATCTGGTTGGTCATGGTGCCACTGGGACAAAACAAAGCAGCTTCCATCCCAAAAAGCTCGGCAGATAAGGCTTCCAGCTTGTTAACGGATGGGTCTTCACCAAAAACATCATCCCCAATTGGGGCATTTCTCATTGCCTCCAGCATGGCCGGGGTTGGTCGGGTAACGGTATCGGAACGGAAATCGATCATAAGTTTGCGAAGATAAATGGAAACCGAAGTCTGAACCCAGGTATTCTATTAAATTTTTATTCAGATTATGAGGTAAAACCTGCGTTTTTTTGCCCATTTTCATAAGTTTTTCCACAAAAACTGGCATAATCCGATGTTGCAACGTACTTTTGCAGGCTTCCAAACGAACGATTCGGAAAATTAACGTATCCCTTACAGCGTTTATAAAACAAAAGGGGTCTTTCTATCGTTTATCAAAAACAAGTAATAAGAAATCATGAGGCAGCTCAAAATCGCAACACAGATCACCAACCGTGATTCCCAGGCCGTTGAAAAGTATCTCCAGGAAATTTCGAAAATTCCAATGATCACCCCAGAAGAGGAAACGACGCTGGCCCAAAGAATTAAGATGGGCGATCAGAGAGCGCTCGACAAACTGGTACAGGCCAACTTACGTTTTGTGGTTTCTGTAGCTAAGCAATACCAGCACCAGGGGCTATCACTCAGTGATCTGATTAATGAAGGGAACCTGGGTTTGATCAAAGCCGCTCAGCGTTTTGACGAAACCAAAGGTTTTAAATTCATTTCCTATGCGGTTTGGTGGATCCGTCAGTCAATCTTACAGGCTTTGGCAGAACAGGGAAGACTGGTTCGTTTACCACAAAATAAAATCGGTACCTACAATAAGGCCAATAAAGCCTATATGGCTTTTGAACAGGAACATGAGCGTGAACCTTCTACGGAAGAACTGGCTGAGATCCTGGAGATGAGCGAGACTGAAATCAATAATATTTTCCAAAGTAATACCCGTCACACTTCTCTTGACGCTCCTGTTCATGAAGCGGAAGATGTAGCCATGGGTGATTTGTTGGAAGGTAGTGATGATACCGATGAAGATGTGATGAAAGATTCGCTCCGCGAAGAAATCCGCAGGGTACTGAAATCATTAAGTCCACGTGAAGCTGAAATCGTAAACGCCTATTTTGGCCTGGATGGTGAAAATGGTGTAACGATTGAGCAGATTGGTATGAAATACGATCTGACCAAAGAACGTATTCGTCAGATCAAAGAAAGAGCTATCAAACGTTTACAGAAAGCACGTTATAGCAATGCATTAAAAGCCTATTTGGGATAATACCAGGGTAAACTGATATAAAGGAAACCCTTCTGATATTACAGGAGGGTTTCTTTTTAGTATACAAGCCAAAAAAAATGGTTAATCTTATCTGGAATGGGATTCATTCATGATTCACAAATACCTTTACCAATAGAATCCTGATTATCCCCAAATAAACCTGCTTTGTGAAAAAACAGGGGGGTATTAACTGAAAGGGAGTGATATTTTTGTTCGTCTAAATTAATAAAGCGTATGGCAACTGAGGCTATAGAAAAAGTACATGTCTTAATCATTGGTTCGGGTCCAGCAGGATACACTGCTGCCATTTATGCCGCAAGGGCTAATATGAAACCGGTATTATACCAGGGTATTCAACCAGGTGGACAGTTAACAATAACTACTGAAGTGGAAAACTATCCAGGTTATCCCGAAGGAATACAAGGTCCTGAAATGATGGTTCATTTTGAGAAACAGGCAGCCAGAATGGGAGCGGATATCCGTTACGGCATTGCCACAAAAGTAGATTTCAGCAAGCAGCCATTTATAGTATGGATTGATGAAGAAAAAATCATAGAAGCCGATGCTGTTATCATTTCTACCGGGGCATCAGCTAAATGGTTGGGTTTACCGAGCGAAGAAAGATTGAATGGATATGGTGTTAGTGCCTGCGCAGTCTGTGACGGGTTTTTCTTTAGAGGGAAAGAAGTAGCGATAGTAGGAGCAGGAGATACTGCCGCTGAAGAAGCTATGTATCTTTCTAAACTCTGTACTACTGTGCATATGCTGGTTCGAAGAGATAAAATGCGCGCAAGTAAGGTAATGCAGGACAGGGTGCTGAATACGCCCAATATCAAAGTATATTGGAACTCAGACACAGACGAAATACTGGGTGATAAAAAAGTAGAAGCCGTTAGAATCAAAAATAACCAGACACAGGAAACTCAGGATGTACCCGTAAGCGCATTTTTTGTAGCCATTGGTCACCAACCCAACAGCGATATCTTCAAAGAATGGATTACCATGGATGAAACGGGTTATATACAAACCATACCCGGCACATCAAAAACCAATGTTGAGGGTGTTTTTGCCGCTGGTGATGTTCAGGATAAAAACTACCGCCAGGCTGTAACCGCAGCAGGCAGTGGTTGTATGGCTGCGCTTGATGCAGAAAGGTATCTAAGTGCGAAAGGAACCATTTAATTAAGAGGTTAACGAGGACGCATTACGGGTTACTCGTTGCGCGTTACGGATTGACAATATATTTTCTCACAATTAACGCGAAACACACAGCACGCAACGCGAAATCCATCCCCATCCCCATGCTTTCCATTCATCTCAATAATATTATCCTTTTTGCTCATCATGGCATTTATGAGGAAGAAAAATTACTTGGAAATCAGTTTGAATTGAATATTACCATTCGGCATTCTCCGGAAAAAATACCTGTAAAACATTTATCAGATTCCATAGATTATGTTTCTGTATATGAACTGGTAAAAAAAAGAATGGCGATCGCAACCCCTTTACTGGAAACAGTTGTTACCGAAATAGCAGTGGAAATATTACAAAGATTCGCCCTTGCTGAGCAGGTTTCTATTTCCATCAGGAAAATGTATCCACCCATCACGGGAATGATTGGGAGTGTAGGTATTAGTTTTGAACTCAATCGAAAAAAACTATAATATAATCTGGCTATGAAAAGATTATTTGCTGTATTGTTATCTGCACTCACTATAACCGTCGTTTATTCGCAGGATATCAGCGGTCTGTTAAAGGAGGCGGATAGTTTTGAGAAACAACAAAAAGAACCCGAAGCGATTGATAAATACAAACAGGTATTGGTTTCAGATCCTGTTCAACTAAAAGCCCTGGTTAAATTGGCCGAATTGAATGTGATACTCGGGAATATACAGACAGAGAAAAACAATAAACGACTCTATTTTGAAACCGCGCTATCATTTGCAAAAAGAGCTTTGGATGCCGATAATAATAATGCGGATGCGAATTATGTAATGGCAATGAGTGCGGGCAAGATGACGGATGTAGAAACGGATAACCGTAAAATTGTGGCTTATGTAAAAGATGTGAAAACCTATGCTGAAAAAGCATTGGCTATTAACCCCAATCATGGAAAAGCCAATTATGTATTGGGAAAATGGCATTATGAAATGACGAATTTATCCGGGATCAAAAAAATTGCTGTGAAACTTTTTTATGGAGGTTTGCCCGATGGAAATATTGAGTCGGCGATTCAGTACATGGAAAAATGCAAAACACTGGAACCCTATTGTGTACCCAATTTTCTTGACCTGGGTAAAGCGTATAAAGACAACCACCAACCCACACAGGCTATTGAAACTTTAAAAAGACTGGTTAGATTACCTACCCGAACTTCAGAAGACCCTATATTAAAAGCAGAAGGCAATAAATTATTAGAATCACTACAATAAATTATATGGAATTAATACAACAATTTGAAGAAGCCGTTGCCAATAGTAAAACCTTATCAGAAAAACCTGATAATGAAACCCTCTTAAAACTATACTCTTTATTCAAACAGGCAACAGAAGGAGATAATACAGGTGACGCACCAGCCAATGCATTTGATTTTGTCGCAAAATTCAAACATGAAGCATGGGCAAAACTTACCGGAACTTCGAAAGAATCCGCGATGCAAGAGTATGTGGATTTGGTGAAAAGGCTAAAAGGAAATTAGTAGTAAGCAGAGAAAAGATTCCGCTTACTAATAATCGGATATCTTGAATTGTATCTGTAAAATGACATAGCATTTTGTTATTTGATTAAATAACGAAATCCGATAGTAAGATTATAGAACGAAAAGCCAGAAAGCCCTGTGCTTAAGTTAATACCTGAGTTAGTTTGACTAATTGTGGATGAACCTGAATAGGAATTAGTTTGCCCATGACTAAAAGATAAAGACAACAAATTGCTCAATCCACAGTTCAAAAGAAATCGCCTGTTCATCTTATAATATAAACCCATCCCTCCGTTTATAGATACCTGGTATGAATTAATCTTATCATAATCCCCTGTGATATAATTGTTTTTCCCGAACTGGAACTGTGCTGCACCTGTGCCGGTAAACCCAAGGAAAAAATTCTTACCAAGACTATTCAATTTGGTTCGGCTGAAATAACTGCTAAAGGAATGATTGTAAATTTTCTCATCAATATTATTCGCATTAGAAGGATAGTGTGAGTAGGAATAAGAATAGTTTACTCCCCATTCATTAAATAAAGAAGGCGATACAAACTTTGCTAAGGAAATAGTACTGGAAATAGAAGTTGACTTAAATATACCATTACTTGCCTGATCATTGGAATAGTAACCAAACCCCAATTGCCCCCCCATCATTTTTTGCCCTGAATTAAACTGGGCATTCACCACATTTGTAAATAATAGTAAGAGCAAAATAGTTAATTTGGTTTTCATAGCAATCATTTTCTATAATTTGGCAAATAATATGCCAAACCATCAGAGACCATCCGAATTACATTTTCCTTAGTTTCCATTTGCCACTCTTAATATACCAAAATGAGGGGATCAATATCGTAGTCCAGTAAATCCATTCGCTGGCCCAACCATAGGTAATCGGCAATTTCAATTTTTCAAGAACAGTATATACATATATACAGTAAAATGTAATGGCAGCAATTTCAGATAACAGGTTCATCTTTGAATTACCTGTTCCGGTAACTGCGTTCATCCATACTACGGAAATTGACATAAAAACCAATGCTGAAGAAACCACACGCAGTACGGGAATAGCTGCTTGAATAAAATCTTCCCCTTGTCCGTAAATGGATAAAAACAGATGCGGAAAAATATTCAGGAACGTACATACCAATAAAGCAAAACCCAGGCTCCATCCCATGATCTTATAAATCAGTTTTTCTACATCCTGGTGCAATTTTTGTCCGATTACATTACTAACCATCGTATTGGCAGTAGCCGCAAAAGCCCAGGTAAAACAACCAAAGAATCCAAATATATTCCGCATGGTATTGGAAATGGCCAGGTCCCGTTCACCGTGGTGCTCAATCAGTATATAAAAAAACTCCCAACTCATAATACTGATGGCATGTTGCAGTATCAGCGGATAAGATTGTTTCAGAATCAATTTGATATTTTCCAGGTCAAATGCCCAGTTCTTGAAAAGATGCAATTGTTTGGTAATCCCATTCATCCGAATGACAATAAAAATTACCGCCAACCCGGCAAATTCTGAAATAATAGACGCATAGGCAGCTCCATTAAAACCTAACTGGGGCATTCCAAATTTTCCATAGATCAATGAATAATCGAAAAATACATTGGTAATGGCTTCTGTAGCGGTTCCAATAATCAGGTACTTACTTTGGTTAGTACCCACTAATAAAGCATTCCGCATCTGGTACACATATAAAAGAGGCAGACCAAGAATACGGATATGGAGAAAGCTAACCGACTGTTTCACACTTTCGGGATCATGCAATGACCAGCCCAAAACAACCGGTGCCACAAACCAGGTGATCAGTATACCCATTGCTGCAAAAACCAGGGATACCCGGATACCTTGTGAGAAAAGATTACCGATAGCATCAATCCGATTTTCCCCGGCACGTCTGGAAATCAGGGCTTGGAGTCCATTATTTAAACCATGTCCCATTACGGCAAAAATCAGGTAATAGACTCCGGTAATACCGGCAAGGGCCAGTGCACGCTGACCTAATCCACCCAGAAATATATTATTGGTAATAAAATTGATTTGGGGTACAATGATGGAAGCCGTTATCGGGAGCGCGATACTTAGAATCTGTTTATTGCTGATATTTACCCTCAGGTTCAGGTCGGTGGAATTACTGGCCATAGTATGCCGCAAAGCTACTAATTTGCAGTTTCTATTGTTTGTATTTTGCTGATATGGCTTTTTTTATATCATTGTATTGTAATTAGCACCCATGACCTCTAAAAGGATTAGTTATTATTCAGAAACACAGGGCCCGGCAACCATTACTACGGCCGATCAGTTGATCATTGAAGTAGGCAGCCAGCATGTTGCCTGTATGGTGAAAAGCGCTGTTTCAAACCAGGTGGAATCATTTGAACTTTTTCAGCCTGATCATAAGGATAAAGACTGGGCAGCAATATTTATTGAAATCAGTGCTTTCTCTCAACTGATCAATAAATCCTATAGTAATACCCATATCTATTATAATTTTCCCGAAGCATTAATTATCCCGGAATCAAAATTTACCATGGCCAGTGGCAAAGCCTATCTTGACCAGGTGTATGGAGAAAATAACCGCGACCCCTTTGCGTATGAAACACTTAGTGCCAATATATCTATGGTATGTGTGTTTCAGGTGAACAAGAACTTAGGAGATACCATGCGTCAGCGATTTCCATCACATCGTTCTTCACATGTGTATTCTTCGTTTCTAAATAGTCTTTTTGCAAGGGCTTTGCCGCAGGATAGTTTTACATCCATCCGCTTTTATAGCGGACATTTTATCATTGCTGTTTTTAAAGATAAAAAGCTGCAGTTGATCCAGTCATTTCATTACGAAACGGATGAGGATATACTGTATAACCTGCTCAATATTATCCGGCAATTTGAACTGAATCCTGACTATTCGGTGGTAGAAATCAGCGGAGAATTTGATAAATCATCTCCTATGGCCCAACAATTGCCAGATTTATTCGGAAAGATCAACTGGGACAATTGCGGAGAAGAAGGCATTTTCAAAACCATATTGGGTAAACAACCCGCACACTTTTTTACGCCCTATTATAAACTGGTGGTATGAGAATCATTTCAGGAAAATGGGGGGGAAGAAGGATAAGTCCACCGGCTCAAATGCCCCATACACGTCCCACTACCGATATCGCAAAAGAAGGGTTATTTAATATTCTGCAAAACAGGATGGATTTGTCTGGTATCAAAACACTGGATCTATTTGGTGGAACCGGCTGTATCAGCTATGAACTGGCTTCCAGGGGAGCTGCTGAATTAACGATTGTTGAGAAGGATACGACTATGCATGCTTTCATTAAAAAGAATCTAGACATGCTGGGTGCGGAAAATTATAAAGTACTCAAAATGGACGTATTTTCATTTTTGCAAACGGCTACCGAATCTTTTGATCTCATATTTGCCGGGCCTCCTTATGCTTTAGGTAGTATTGATGAATTACCCAAGATCATCGTTAACAGGCAACTGATTTCCGAAAATGGCTTTTTTATTCTGGAACATACCCCAAGGAATACATATACAAGTTTTCCGGGATTTAGTTTTCAGCGCAATTATGGATCTACTTTGTTCTCTTTTTTTATACATACCTGATGCAATCACCCATTTTTATAACCGGTATAGGAACTGATGTAGGCAAAACCCTGGTTTCCACAATTGTTACCGAAGCCATTTGCGGTAACTATTGGAAACCCGTACAGGCTGGGTTTGCTGAAGGCACTGATGCCGAGTGGGTACGCGCCCATTTATTGAATACACAATCCCAGGTATACCCTGAGCTGTATCGATTAGAAACACCCGCATCACCACATATTGCTGCCCGAAAAGAAGGAAAAGAAATCAGCGCAAAAGGCATAGTTGAGAAAGCCAGGGAGTTGCTTAGTATCTCTGGTAAAACGCCCTTGATTA
>CAIWKU010000532.1 GCA_903913355.1 uncultured Bacteroidota bacterium
ATCGACCTGATTTGCAGGCGGTCATCATTGTGGGAGATGTAGATGTAGCATCAACCGAAAAAATGATTATTGAACATTTTGCGCATATTCCTACTACGGCCCATCCAAAACCCAGGTTAAAATACCATATTCCTTCTCAAACAGAAACCAGAACAGCTATTTTAACAGACGCGGAACAGCCTTACAATGTAGTCCAGATCTATTATTTGCAAGCAGCCGAAGCACCAGTAAAAACCGAGTCACAATTTCGTTCTGATATTATCCGGGAATTATTTAACCAGATGATGAGTAGTCGTTTGGATGAATTGGCCCACAAACCCAATGCGCCCTTTCTTTTTGGCAATAGCAGTTACAGTAGTTTTATGGGAGATAAAGATGCGTTTACTCTTTTTGCAGTAGCAAAAACAGGAAAAGAGATACGGGCTTCTGTACAAAGTCTGCTTACAGAAAATGAAAGGGTGAAGCAATATGGGTTTCAGAAAACAGAATTGGACAGGGCAATAAAGAATATTTTTTCCAGGGTTGAAAATGAATATAAGGAAAGAGACAAAACCAAGTCGGCGGAATTGGTGCAGGAATTGATTGATCATTACTTAAAAGGAGAAGCTATACCGGGGATTGCCCATGAGTATGCACTCTATCAAAAATATTTGCCCGGCATCACCATACAGGAAGTAAACAGCCTGATTACAAAATGGATAAAACCCATTGACCGGGCCATTATTATTACTGCGCCGGAAAAAGAAAAAAAGAATCTGCCTACTGCCCTTCAAATAACGCATCAATTAAACCAGCCGATAGGCAAATTATCTAAATATATAGATAAACCCTATTCAGGGTCATTATTGCCGGTTGCACCAATGGCAGGTAAAATTGTATCAGAAAAAAAATATCCGTCCATTGGTACAACAGAATGGGTGCTTTCTAATGGGGCCAGGGTGATTTTGAAACCGACTAATTTTAAAAATGATGAAATCCAGTTTTCCGCTATCAGTTGGGGTGGCAGTTCTTTGTATGACGACAGTGATTATATCAATGCTACCTATGCGGCAGCCATTGCATCCATTGGAGGAATGGGCAACCTGGATATGGAGAGCCTGCAAAAACAACTAACCGGAAAGAACTGCTTTGTGGCTTCCGGTATCACTCCTTATTTGCAGGGCATCAACGGAAGCAGTACCATCAAAGACCTGGAAACATCGCTCCAATTATTATATGGAAGTTTTGTTTTTCCCAGAAAGGATAGTAGTATGTTTTTGGTAATGAAGCAACAACTTACCGCTCAGTTAGAAAATAAAGATAAAGATCCCGGATCTGTATTTGGTGATTCAGTGAACTATATCATGGGCAATTATCATCCCAGAAGAAAACCGATGAGTATGGATGATTTAGCCAGGCTCAACCTGGATCGTTCGTTTGCCATTTTTAAAGAAAGATTTCAGAATGCAGGAGCATTTCAATTTACGTTGGTAGGGAATTTTACGATTGACAGCATAAAAGTCCTGGTCGAAAAATATATTGCCTCTCTTCCTGCCACTGGTTTTCAGGAAAACTGGAAAGATATCGGTATTCATTACCCTGCTGGTCCAATTGATAAAGTATTTCATAAAGGCAAAGAGAATAAAGCCAGTGTGCGGCTCTATTTTACCGGCGATACGCCTTATTCGGAAATGGACGATATCCAACTCGGACAATTATGCAAGGCAATGGCCATTAAACTAAGAGAAGTATTACGGGAAGATGCTGGTGGAGTATATGGGGTAAGCGTGAACGGTGGGCTTATTCGAGAACCTTATCAGGCGTACAGTATTGGTATCCAGTTTGGCTGTGCACCAGAAAATATTGATAAATTGATTGGTTTGGTTTTGACTGAAATCGCCAATACAAAAAACAATGGGCTGGCATCTGTTAATGTAGATAAGGTCATTGCAGAACAAACAAGGGGGCTTGAAAATGAAGTAAAAGAAAATAGTTATTGGCGTTATCATCTTGAGCAAGATTTTTTCCGTAAAGCGAATCCCCTGGAAATACTCAATGCGAAGGAGAGAACAAAGCAATTCACTGTTGCAGGGTCAAAAGTACTGGCTAATCGTTTTTTCAATGAAAAAGCAATGATAAAACTGATCTTATTGCCTGAACAGAAATAAGATTTTTCAGGCTTATACGATTATATAATATGTCCAAAACATGAAAACACCCATCACACCACATGAGCGGGAAATACAACTGGAACTCACCAACAGCATTACCCATGGAATAGGTGTGCTATTTGGAATAGCCTGTATACCTTTATTAACCGCACTTGCTGTAAGAAGCAATAATATACCAGCTATCACAGGCGCCTGTATTTATGGATTTTGCTTTTTAATGCTGTTTACCTTCTCTACTTTATACCATGGATTTCAACAACCAAGGGTTAAAAACGTACTCAAAATATTCGATCATATCAGTATCTATTTCCTGATTGCCGGCACCTATACTCCGTTTATACTTGCCTATCTGTTTTCCCAAACAGGAATTACTATGCTATGTATTTTATGGGGATTGACTTGTTTAGGCATTTTTTTTAAGATTTATTTTGTAAACCGTTTTAATCTTGTTTCTACCATTATTTATATACTCATGGGTTGGATTCTGGTATGGAGCGGCCGTACTTTTTTCCAGGAAATGCCTAGGTCTGTTATTATATTGATTATAACAGGTGGGGGATTGTACTCTGTTGGTGTGATTTTTTATTTATGGCAAAAATGGGTATGGCACCACGCCATATGGCACCTGTTTGTATTGGCAGCTGCCATATGCCATTATGTGGCTATTCTGATAACTGTTGCCAGATAGGAAAAGCATGCGCCTTGTTTGGAAGCATCAATTTGCCTGTTAAAAAAGTTTTATTCTGAGAAAAAATTAAGCAGGTTGAGTGTAAACTCTTTAAAAGCGATATGTGATTTTCTTTGGTGTTTCGGTTTCATAGCGTTCTCCTGCTTTTAGTGTAAATTGTAAAAGCCGTGACGAAAAGGACAAGCGCCTGAACGTAAAAGTGGGGCTGGCAAATACCCGGTGACCGCCAAGGGGGGAATAGGGCTGAAATACCTTAAGATTACTGTAGTATTACTGTATACAGAGGATATCCATAGCGTATCACGCAAGTTGCAAGGAAATTGCATCTCTATAAAGTCTCTATAAGGTCTCTATAGGGTCTCTATAAGGTCTCTATAAGTATTTCGGGAACTATGCCATTGGGAGTGATTTGGCTAGTAAGGAGGTATTTGCCTTATCAGTAGCAGTTGTTTATTGCTTCTCCTTTGATTTCTAAAAGTAAAAAACTTTTTGTTATTACAAAACCTATTTCAGAAAGCATGCCAATATGTAAGGAATAGGCCAATCAGTAAACCCGGTATTTGAAATAATCAATCAGTTATAAAATTGACTATCTTTAAGATAGTAACTTACTTATCATTGGTACAATATGCCTTTATGGATTTTATATGCAATTATTTCAATGGTCTTTGCAGGCCTTACTTCTGTATTGGCAAAATATGGGTTACAAAATATACATCCGGATCTTGGCCTGGGTATTCGCACCACTACTATTTTCTTTCTGATCATTATTATCAATCTGGCCGGATCAACCTATAAGCAATTACCTTTACTTACCGGGAAACAAACCCTGTTGCTGGTTATTTCCGGTATTACCACTACCCTAAGTTGGTTATTTTATTACCGTGCCATGAAAGACGGGTTGGTTTCCTATGTTGCGGCGATTGATAAAGCCAGTATTGTGATCACATTACTTCTCTCCTTTCTTCTGCTGAAAGAACCCGCAACTCCCAAAATTCTAATTGGCGGAGGATTGATTTTTATTGGGATGATCGTACTTGTGTGGAAATAATTCTAAATTATCTGGATGCTGTTTACTTATGTAGTAAGGTTAAACGTCTAATCATGTTCCCCTCATATCAGTTTGTATATTTTTCGGTAAATAGCCCTTAGTATGTACCTTTACCTAAGAAAAATAAGATGAAAAAAACAGTATTCTTTGTCCTGATTCTGCTCATTGGCTGTGGTGAAAACCTACAGGAGTATACAAAAGCAGAAAATGCTTTGGATGCAGGCAGGGAGTTTATCAATGCCTGTTTAACAGGGGACTTTGCAAAAGCGGCTTTTTTTATCGATTCCAGAGCGGGAGAAAATCTAAAGTTGCAGGAAATTGAAAGAAAATACCGGCTTAAAGACAAGGAAGAACGCCAACAATACCGGACAGCTTCTATCAATATCCGGGAAGTGAAAGAGCTTAACGACTCCATTACGCTTATTTATTTCAGCAACTCGGTTGATAAAGTATCCGATAGTCTGGCAGTTGTGAAACAAAAAGACAATTGGAGGGTTAAACTTTAGTTTTCGACCACAGCTTTATTGCAGTATATACTGGCTTTATTGACAGAATCAGTAACTTGACTATCGAATTGTATTTCTTTGAGGTTGGATTATGGAACCTGACTAAATATAAAAACTAAACTATACAAAATGAATCCGCTACATGTTCTTCATCCATGGCATGGTGTTTCACCCGGAACCAATGCGCCCAGAGTTGTTAATGCGATCATAGAAATACCGCAGGGATCGAGGTGTAAATACGAGATTGATAAGCCCACCGGTTTATTACGGTTAGACAGGGTTATTTTTTCTTCTTTTTATTATCCAATCAATTATGGGTTTATTCCTCAAACCTATGGAGGAGATAAAGATCCATTGGATATTCTGGTGATTACCTCATTACCTGTTCAGCCACTTACATTAATGGAAGCCAAAGTAGTGGGTGTAATGCAAATGATAGATGGAGGCGATCCTGATGATAAGATTATTGCCGTAGCAGCAACAGATCCCGGTGTAAATCACTATAATAATATTGAAGAACTGCCCAAGCATTTTTTTGATGAGCTTCGGCACTTTTTTGAAGAATATAAAAAATTAGAAAATAAAACAGTGGTAGTGGAGGATTTTGGTGATAAAGCACAGGCACTAAGTATTATAGAAGAAGCCATTGCGTTCTATAAAGAGACTTTTATCAACGTGAAGTAGACAATTATTGAGATAAGGCTGGGTGTTATTTTTATTGTTTAAATGCTATTTATTATGGGTTGGGGAACAATCGCTTTATTGATATTGGTTGGTCTTGCCGCCGGCTTCTTGAGTGGACTGATTGGCATAGGCGGCGGGGTAATCATTGTTCCTGCCCTTGTTTTTTTTCTGGGTTTTACCCAAAAACAAGCGCAGGGAACATCCCTGGGTATTCTTTTACTTCCGGTAGGGATACTGGCTGTAATGCAATATTATAAACAAGGTTACCTGAATATAAACTATGTAATTGTGGTATCGATTGCATTTGTTGCGGGAGGCTTTTTGGGAAGTAAACTGGCCATTTCGCTAAGTGATGAAAAAGTAAAAAAGATATTTGCTGTTATCATGATGCTGATAGCACTGAAAATGCTGTTTTTTGATAGCCCCAGGGCAAAGGCTCCCAAGGAAAGGGCTACCACTGCTACAAATATGCAAGATTCTCCCCACTGAAAATGGTAAAATCATCTTCTCACCTTATATTTGCCAAAAATCATACAAATGGAAGCGAAACAATCAACAGGTAAATATTGGGCACTTTGTTTTTTTTGGCTGGCTATTATGATCGTTTTATTGGTGGTTTATCGCCAGTTCTTTTGGTTAGCATTACCTGGTACGGTTACTTATTTTGCCAAAGCGCTTGATCTGATTTAATCTTATTTCTACTCTATTATATTAAAAAAGCAGCTGAATCAGCTGCTTTTTTGTTAGGCATATCTCTTGATAATCCTTAAATGATGTGTTCGCTCACCCGAATCGCTGCTAATGATCCCCAGATTATCAATAGGATCTACCCTCACTTTTCCGGATGCATGAATAATGGTATTGCTATTCCATAATATACCCACATGCGTAATCTTACCTTCGGCATTATCAAAAAAAGCAAGGTCGCCACATTTCACTTCCTGTAAAAAGCCAATGCTCTCCCCTTGTTCAGCTTGTTGGTATGCATCTCTGGGAAGGGTTTTGTTAAAAAACCGAAATACCTGCTGAACAAATCCACTACAATCAATTCCATATACAGATCTGCCGCCCCATAAATAGCCTGTGTTCATATAGAGAGAACTAACGGCCCTGACCATCTGTTCTGTAAACAAAGTTTTTTCAGGATCATGTACCCTCCCTTTATACGCAATTTCAAAATTGCCGATCTGTGCTCTTCCATTTTGTAAGATACCTAAAGAAGCACCCAGCGGCAATTGAACCGGGTAACCATTCAAACTACCGGTATTTACCCAATCAGCTGTGAGACATTTATTGTTGGGGTCAAATTGAGCGGATTCGATTAGCGTAAACTGTGTATTCTGGCACCAGCCCTCGTATCCATCATATAAGAACCTTAGCTTAGTGAATACCGATGCTTCTTCCAATACTTCTGCAATTTCTCCAAACAAAAGCTGACTAACCATTTCGCTCCGATGATTGGGTTCCCGCCGCATTGGACAAACCGGTACAATACATACAACAAATGCCATTCTGTTAATTTACATTCAAGGTATGGAATTTTGGAAAGAATGCATCTATACTAAAAATGCTTTATTTTCAAATTGTGCGAAATGACCCATTTGACCATATAAGTGATACGGAAATGCTGGAAAGGTATTACAGCGACAAAGACAACCAATGGCTTGGGTTGGTTTTGCAGCGGTATACGGTATTATTGCTGGGAGTTTGCATGAAATACCTGAAGAATGAAGAAGAAGCCCGGGATGCAGTTCAACAAATATTCCTAAAATCTATCACAGAATTAAGCAAATACAAGGTAGCTTACCTGAAAAGCTGGCTTTATATGGTTGCCAAAAACCATTGTCTGATGAAATTGAGGGATAAGAATATATTTATCCCAGTAGAAGAAAAAATACAACTGACCAGCCCTGAATCTGACCGACAGGAACTATTGGAAAAAGAAGCAACGCTCACTTTACTTGAAAATTCACTGGAAGAATTAAATCCGGAGCAAAAATCCTGTGTAACTTTATTCTATCTGCAGAAAAGAAGTTATCAGGAAATTGTGAATAGTACGGGGTTCAGCCTGTTACAGGTTAAGAGTTATATTCAGAATGGAAAGCGCAATTTGAAAATACTCGTTGAAAAGAAAATGAATCAAACGAAATGAATGGTCTTCATGATATATTAGAACCCGAAAATCCCATCGATCCAGATGAGTTGATGCGGTATTTGGAAGGAACTGCTTCGGAAGAAGAGCGATTTGCCATTGAGAACCTGATGGCAGATTCCTCTTTTGTAAATGATGCTGTGGAAGGGTTACAAGGCTTTGCTGACCCGGTTCAAATTGCGAAATTAACTGCAGAATTGAACAAACAGCTACATAAGCAAACCGAGAAAAAACGAAAAAGAAAGAATAAAAGAAAACTAGCAGACCAGAACTGGTTACTCATCGCTATACTGGCAATTCTTTTTTTATCGGTATTGGGATACCTGATTATACATTTCTCCCTAGTAAAGCATGCTTAGTATCCAGTCTGCAAATAAAATTAAGCTTATTAATTACTAACCCGCTTATATCCTGCATAGTCTTTGGATAAGGGGAGTATGCGTTGGAAATAAAACTGACAATTCTGCTGATTTAGCCAGTTCAAAATCGGCAAAATCAAAGCCCGGTGAAACCGTACAACCTACAAAGGAAAAACTCCCACCACTTGCCGTTTCTGAAGCAAACCAGGCCCCGGCAGGTACGATTGCCTGACAAGTGGAACCATGGGTAAGTTGGTTATCCAGTTCTAATAAAGCATAATTACCATCTGGGTAAATTACATGTACATGAAGCGGATCTCCAGCATAGAAATGCCAGCATTCATCACTTTTGATTCTATGAAATGCAGAAAAATTACCTGACTCAAGCAAAAAATAAATGGAAGTGGAAAAAGGTCTTGGCCCCCTAAATCTATCTGGTAAAGCCTCTTTTGCGATCGATTCGGCTGAACGATAGGTTTCTTTGTAATATCCTCCTTCGGGATGGGGAAGCAGGTTGAATTTTTTAACGATAGTGGGTACGGTTAGATGCATATATAAAAATAAGTTGTCGTGAGTATTTTTTATAAAAAGAATCTAGAAAGAACTTTGCTTATCCACAGCTGCTTACCGACAGAAACAGTCATTCAATTTTAAAAAATAAATTTTAAATTTAACGTGTTGTGCTATAAAAATTCAGTCATACTATTATTCTTGACCTCGTGTCGCTCACGGCCGCTAGGCCCCGTCCCTGTTACCGGGCTGCTATTGCTTCTAAAAAAATGTGCTTCGCATCATTTTTTTTGCCGGGGCCATTCGCCCGGCATCGAACCAATAGA